>NZ_CP071869.1:3882500-4143164 GCF_017569185.1 Polaribacter cellanae
TATTGCAGCTATGCTGCAGTTGTTAGTTGATAGTTTTTAGTTATTAGTCAAAGTGCTAACTCTAAACCCTAACTACTAACCACTAAATTCTTAGGGTGGTTATAGCATTGGGGCTCACCTCTTCCCATCTCGAACAGAGAAGTTAAGCCCAATAGCGCCGATGGTACTGCATTTATGTGGGAGAGTAGGTCGCTGCCTTTCTTAATTCTTATTTATTTAAGAATTTTATAAGCCTCATATCAAAGATATGAGGCTTTTTTTATACTCAAAATTTGTAAACTAAAACTTATTCTTGTTTTAAAACAAGAATCCTATTATAAATAATTAGTGCTAGAAAAATTTAAGTAGTATGGTAAGTTTTAATTTATTTTGTTTAATAAATTGATAAAAACCTCTTTAGGGGTTCTGTATCCTAACTTTGTTCTTGGTCTATTATTGAGTTTTTTTATCGTTTCAGAAATATCGTTTTGTTTGACATTATCCAAGTGTTTATTTTTTGGAAAATATTGTCTGATAAGTTTGTTCGTATACTCGTTAAGTCCACGTTCCCAAGAGTTATAAGAGTGAGCAAAATAGACATCACAATTTAATTTTTCTGCTATTCTCTTATGTCTTGCAAACTCTTTACCATTATCATTGTTAAAATTGTTCGAACCCATTCTTTATGTGGTGCTAAAGTGTTTATAGTCATTTTTGTAATCATATCTGCTTTTCTTTCTGTCACATTTTCAATCCATAAAAAACTAGAATAGCGATCTACAATGGTTAATAAAGCTCCTTTATGGTCTTTTCCAATAATTAAATCAGATTCTAAATTACCTACTCTTTCTTTGAGTTCTACAATTTTTGGACGTTTTTCTATGGACATTTTATCGGGTATTTGTCCTCTATTGGATTTACTTCCATACCTTTTTTATATTTTTTTGACCTGTTCCTAGTTCTTTATAAAGCAATCCTCCTTGTTTTTTATCTTGCCAAACATATTGGTAAATTCGCTCGTGAGAGGCCATCTGTATTGTTTTAAGTTTACACCAACCAACTATCTGTTCTGGAGACCATTGAAATTTAATCATTTTTTCTTTGATTATTTTTTTCATTTCCGTTGAAAAAATAGTCTTATAATGACCTTCTTTTTTACGCTCATCAGCTAATTTTTGTGCGTGTTTAGCACTATAAGTCCTAGGTTTTGAGTTCCTTTTCAATTCTCTATAAAAGTACTTTTATTAATACAAAGTGATTTAATAATCTCTTTTTTACTAATTTTTGCCTTAAGCATTAATTCTATTGAGTACCTTTGTTCGAAAGTTAATTGTTTGTAGTTCATATCACAAATCTTTAACTTTTTTTGGACTTTTTCTAATGGGGTAAAACCCGTAGGGAAATCCTATCAAAAACTTGTACTAGCATTTGAATTTAGGAATTAACAAATATAGGATAACAAATCCTAATACTCTTTAAGACAGTGTTTTAAATTTTATATTGATATATTTAATTTGAGTTCGATATATTACTAATTACTTAAATATTGTTTTTTTGAAAATTAATATCATTCTGATGAAGCAGGATGAGGAATCTTACAAATTGTAGTTATAAATTATGAGATTTTCCCTATCATTGAAATAATACAGAAAAAATAAAAACCTATATATTAATACGTTAAGTAAAAAAATCTATATTGTTTCTTAAATCGAACTCACGTTATTTACTACATTGCTACCAAATCTCCAGTAACATCTTTTGAAGGCAATTCCGATTTTCCCATTAAATAAATATCTACTTGTCTTGCAGCTTCTCTTCCTTCAGAAATTGCCCAAACGATTAAAGATTGTCCTCTTCTCATATCACCAGCAGTAAATATATTAGGGACATTAGTTTGGTATTTTCCATATTCAGCTTTATAGTTTGAACGAGCATCTTTATAAATACCTAGTTTATCAGCTAAAGTACTTTCTGGTCCTGTAAAACCAAGGGCAAGCAATGCTAAATCACATGGCCAAGTTTTTTCTGTTCCTTCAATTTCTATCAATTGAGGTCTTTGTCCTGGAACCATTTTCCATTCAACATTTACTGTTTTTAAAGCAGTTAATTTTCCATTTTCGTCTTTTACAAATTCTTTTGTATTGATTAGCCAGTTACGTTCTACACCTTCTTTATGAGAAGATGAAGTCTTTAATTGTAAAGGCCAAAAAGGCCAAGGAGTTGTTGGAGAACGATGCCCTGGAGGTTTTGGCATAATTTCAAAATTAACCACAGATTTTGCTCCTTGTCTGTTGGAAGTTCCAATGCAATCAGATCCTGTATCTCCACCACCAATAACAATTACATTTTTACCTGTTGCCATTACTTGGTTTTTTACTTCTTTACCAAATAATACTTTTGTTTGTTGTGTTAAAAAATCCATTGCTTGTACAACACCATCTGCATCAATTCCTGGAGTTGGTAAACTACGTCTTTCGGTTGCTCCACCACATAAAACTACAGCATCGAAACTTTTTAAATCTTCAACTTTATAATTAACACCAACATTTACATTGGTTTTAAAAATAATTCCTTCTGCTTCTAAAATGGCAATTCTTCTATCGATAATTCCTTTTTCCATTTTAAAGTTTGGAATTCCATAACGTAACAAGCCACCCACTTCATCATCTCTTTCGAAAACAGTAACTGTGTGACCAGCTCTGTTTAATTGTTGTGCAGTAGCTAAACCAGCAGGCCCAGAACCCACAACAGCAACCGTTTTTCCTGTCCTTATTTTTGGAGGTTGTGGTTTAATCCATCCTTCTTTAAAAGCACGTTCTACAATATTTTTTTCAATATTTTCAATAGAAACTGGGTCTTCAATAATACCTAAAACACATGCTTGTTCACATGGAGCAGGACACAAACGACCTGTAAATTCTGGAAAATTGTTTGTTGAATGTAATATCCAAGAAGCTTTTTTCCATTCACCTTGATGCACCATATGGTTAAAATCTGGAATTAGATTTCCTAGTGGACAACCACTGTGACAAAAAGGAATACCACAATCCATACAACGTGAACCTTGCTTCGTTAATTCTTTTTGTGAAAGAGGAACTGTAAATTCTTTATAATTTTTTACACGATCTTTTACAGAAGTGTATGTTTCATCTTGTCTTTCAAATTCTTTAAATCCTGTTACTTTTCCCATGACATTATGCTTTTGTTAATTCTTCGAACATTGGTTCTTCTGTTTCTATACGTTTTAATGCTTTTTTGTATTCTATTGGCATTACTTTTACAAAGTTTTTTAAACTAGCATCCCAATCTGCTAATAAAGAAGTACCTTTTTTACTATCTGTATATAAAACGTGTTTTTCTATAGTTGTCTTTAAATCTAGTGCATCTATATCTGAAATCTCTTCAAATTCGATGGTTTCAGTATTACAAAGACCATTTATAAATTTGTTTTCAGGATCATAAACATACGCTATTCCTCCACTCATTCCAGCAGCGAAATTTCTTCCTGTTTTTCCTAAAACAATTACTTTTCCACCAGTCATATATTCACAACAATGGTCTCCAACACCTTCTACAACTGTTTTGGCTCCAGAATTACGAACTGCAAAACGTTCACCTGCAATTCCATTTATATATGCTTCACCTTCAACAGCACCAAATAAACAAACGTTACCGATAATGATATTGTTTTCCGCAATAAAATTTGCTTTTGCTGGTTTTTTGATGATTAATTTAGCTCCAGATAAACCTTTTCCTAAATAATCATTTGTATTTCCGTCTAAAATGAATGTCAATCCATGAGCACCAAATGCTCCAAAACTTTGTCCTGCAGAACCCGTGAAATTGATATTTAAAGTATCTTCAGGTAAACCCAAATGACCATAAATTTTAGAAATTTCGTTACTAACAATTGCACCAACAGTTCTATCTGTATTTTTTATAGCATAAGAAAGATTCATTTTTTCCTTTCTATATAGAGCTCTGTGAGAATCTTTTAAAATAGTAAAGTCTAAAACGTCTTCTAAATTATGATCTTGTTTTTCTGTGTTTTTTACAGGGAGATGATTGTAGCCAGTAGGTCTATGTAAAATACTTGATAAATCTAAACCTTTCGCTTTATAATGCTTAATTGCTCTGTTTGCATTGATTTTATGCGTCTGACCCACCATTTCAGATAATGTTCTAAAACCAAGTTCTGCCATTATTTTTCTTAATTCTTCAGCAATATAATAGAAGAAATTAATAACGTGTTCTGGTGTTCCTTTAAAGTTTTTACGCAATTCTTTATCTTGAGTTGCGATACCAACTGGACAAGTATTTAAATGACATTTACGCATCATAATACACCCAGAAGCCACTAAAGGAGCTGTTGCAAAACCGAATTCTTCTGCACCTAATAAGGCTGCAATTGCAACATCTCTACCCGTTTTTAGTTGTCCATCACATTCTACAACAATTCTACTTCTTAAATTATTCATTACCAAAGTTTGCTGTGCTTCAGACAAACCAAGTTCCCAAGGTAAACCTGCGTGTTTTAATGACGTTAAAGGAGAAGCTCCTGTTCCACCATCATAACCAGCTATTAAAACGACATCTGCTTTTGCTTTTGCAACACCAGCAGCAATGGTTCCAACACCAACTTCCGAAACTAATTTTACATTAATTCTTGCTTCACGATTTGCATTTTTTAAATCGTAAATTAATTGTGCTAAATCTTCAATTGAATAAATATCGTGATGTGGAGGAGGAGAAATCAACCCAACAAATGGCGTTGAATTTCTCGCATTTGCAATCCAAGGTAAAACCTTGTAGCCAGGTAACTGTCCACCTTCACCAGGTTTTGCACCTTGTGCCATTTTAATTTGAATCTCTCTTGCGTTTGTTAAATAGTGAGAAGTAACTCCAAATCTACCAGAAGCAACTTGTTTAATCGCAGAATTTCTACTATCTCCATTAATATCTTTTTGGAAACGTTTTCTATCTTCACCACCTTCACCAGAATTAGATTTTCCGCCAATTCTGTTCATGGCAATCGCTAAATTTTCGTGTGCTTCTCTGGAAATTGATCCATAAGACATGGCACCTGTTTTAAAACGTTTTACAATTTCTGTCCAAGGTTCTACTTCGTCTAAAGGAATTGGGTCTAAATTATCAAACTGAAATAAACCACGAATGGTCATTAAATTTTCTGCTTGTTCGTTTATGGCTTTTGAGTACACATCGTAACTTGCTTGATCGCTTAAACGAACTGCTTGTTGTAATTTTGCAACTGTAGTTGGGTTGAATAAATGACGCTCGCCATTTCTTCTCCATCTATAATCTCCACCAATATTTAAACCTAAATTTTTATCAATTTGATTGTCTGGATACGCTTGTTTGTAACGTTGGTCTATTTCTTTTTCTATTTCATATAAACCAATACCTTCTATTCTTGAAGCTGTATAAGGGAAATATTTTTCTACAAATTGAGAATTAAAACCAACAATTTCGAAAATTTGAGAACCTCTGTACGAATGTAAAGTCGAGATTCCTATTTTGTTCATCACTTTTAATATTCCTTTTCCGATTGCTTTGTTGAAATTATCGACAGCTTGTTGCTCATCCATACCAACAATAAAACCTTCTTTTACTTGCGCTCTAATAATTTCGTTTACCATATATGGGTTGATGGCACTTGCACCATAACCAAATAAAGTAGCAAAATGATGTGGTTCACGTGGCTCTGCAGATTCTATAATGATATCGAAAAAAGAACGTTTTCTTAAACGATTTAATTGATGATTTACATAAGAACACGCTAATAAAGCAGGAATTGGAGCAAATTCTTGGTTTACACCTCTGTCTGAAAGAATGATAATATTATTCTTATTTTGAATTGCTTTTTCTACTTGAATAACAATAGTATCTAAAGCGTCTTCTAAACCATTTAATCCTTGTGCTTTTGGATATAGAATATTAATTGTTGTTGCTTTAAAACTTTCAATATCGATACTTCTAATTTTTTCTAAATCGGCATTAGAAATAACAGGGTTTTTAATATTTAATTTTCTACACTGTCTTTCTGTAATGCTAAAAATATTTCTATCTTTTCCTAAATTTAAACTGATATCTGTTACGATTTCTTCACGAATTCCATCTAAAGGTGGGTTTGTAACTTGTGCAAATAGTTGTTTAAAGTAGTTGGAGATTAATTGAGGTCTGTCTGACAAAACTGCCAAAGGAGTATCAATTCCCATAGAACCTAACGCCTCTTTACCAACTTGTGCCATTGGCGTAATTACTTCTTGAATATCTTCAAACGTGTAATTAAATAAACGCTGACGTGTTTTAATATCTATCGTTTCAATTGGACAAGTATCACCAGTATAAGGAACATCTTTTAAATGCAAACGCGTTTTGTCTAACCATTCTTGATAGGGTCTTTCTAAAACAATTTTTGCTTTTATTTCTTCATCTTCAATAATTCTTCCTTTGTTCATGTCTACCAAGAACATTTTTCCTGGCTCTAATCTACCGTGTTTTTTTATGTCTTCTGGAGCAATATCTACCACACCAATTTCTGACGACATAATTAACTTTCCGCTTTTTGTAACTGTATATCTTGAGGGTCTTAAACCATTTCTATCCAATAAAGCACCAATATAATCTCCATCTGTAAAAGGTACAGAAGCAGGGCCATCCCAAGGTTCCATAATACAACTGTTGTATTCGTAAAAAGCTTTACGTTCTTTAGACATTGTTTTGTGTTTTTCCCACGCTTCAGGAATCATCATCATCATAATTTCTGGTAACGAACGACCTGTGTGTGTTAACAATTCTACCACCATATCCATAGAAGCAGAATCTGATTTTCCTGGTAAAATAATTGGGAATAATTCTTCGATTTGTGGACCAAAAACATCACTTTTCATAATTTCTTCACGCACACGCATTCTACTTACATTTCCACGTAATGTATTAATTTCTCCATTCTGACACATGTGTCTAAAGGGTTGTGCCAACTCCCAAGTTGGCATTGTATTGGTTGAAAATCGTTGGTGAACTAACGCCAAACGCGTTACCAAATCTTTTTCTTGAAGATCTTTATAATAAGGGCCAATATCTTCAGGCATAATAATACCTTTATATATAATGGTTGTTATTGATAAACTTGAAACGTAAAAATAACCGCTTTCCGAAGTTTTCGATTTTCTTATTTTATGTTCTGCAATTTTACGAGCAGCATATAATTTTGCTTTAAAAGTAGCTTCATCTAACTCTTTTTCATTTTTACCAACAAAAATTTGCTCGATGTTTGGTTCGGAAGCCAATGCAATTGGTCCCAATTGTGTAGCATCTACAGGAACCTCTCTCCATCCTAAAATAGAAAGTCCTTGTGCTTTTATTTCGTTTTCGAAAGTAGCTTTACAGAAATTATATTGGTTTTTTGCTTTTGGTAAGAACACCATTCCAACTGCATATTCTCTTTGTTCTGGAATTGAGAAATCACAAACTCTTTTAAAGTATTTATGAGGAATATCAATTAATAAACCAGCTCCATCTCCTGTTTTTCCATCGGAACTAACACCACCTCTGTGTTCTAGTTTTACTAAAATTTCTAAAGCGTCGTGAATAATTTGATTTGTCTTGTCTCCATTTAAATTACAGATGAATCCTGCACCGCAATTTTCGTGTTCAAATTCTGGTAAATATAAGCCTTGTTTCTCCATATTTTAATAAATTATATTTGCTAATTTATATTTTTTATTGAGAAAAACGTACTGTTTATAAGCTTTTAATATAATTTTTATGATGGAAATAATATTTCACTATAAATAATTAAATTATAATAATTAAACGAATTTATATTGTGATATTCATAAAAATAAAAAAACCTACAAATTTTTTAAAACTTGTAGGTAAAATAAGTGTTGTTTTATTGATTAATGTTCGTTTAAACGAAAGTCTGGATATGCATCCATACCATGTTCGTGAGCATCTAACCCTTCTAATTCTTCTTTTTCGCTAACACGTATTCCTATTGTTTTCTTTAATGTAAACAAGATAATAAATGAAGTTGCTAAACAGAATACTGCATAAGATACAACTCCAATTAATTGACTTAAAAATTGGGCACCACTTGCAAGATTTCCAAAAATACCCACAGCTAATGTTCCCCAAATTCCACAAACTAGGTGAACAGCAATTGCACCAACTGGGTCGTCTAATTTTAATTTATCAATTAAGCTAACTCCAAATACAATTAATGCTCCAGCAATTGCACCAATTAAAATGGCGTCTGTTGGCGACATTACATCTGCACCAGCAGTAATTGCTACTAAACCTCCTAAAATTCCGTTTAAAAACATGGTTAAATCTAGGTTTTTATACATAAATGTAGAAACCAATGCAGCTATTACTC
This sequence comes from Polaribacter cellanae, assembly GCF_017569185.1. Lineage (NCBI taxonomy): Bacteria > Pseudomonadati > Bacteroidota > Flavobacteriia > Flavobacteriales > Flavobacteriaceae > Polaribacter > Polaribacter cellanae. Next base: position 3,890,881 of record NZ_CP071869.1, read on the forward strand.
CACCTGCAGCAGCTGCTAAACAAGTGGTTACTAAGGTTAAAGAAGTTAATGCTGGATCTGCAGATAAAACAGAACCTCCATTAAAACCAAACCAACCTAACCAAAGAATTAAAACTCCTGCAGTTGCTAGTGGAATGTTATGGCCAGGGATGGCTTGTATTTTTCCGTTCTTGAATTTTCCAATTCTCGAACCTAATAAGCAAACAGCAACTAAAGCAGCCCATCCACCAACTGAATGTACTAAAGTAGAACCTGCAAAATCGTAAAAAGGAGTTGACATTTTATCTAAAAATCCACCACCCCATTTCCAAGAACCTGCAATTGGGTAAACGAATCCTACATATAATATGGTGAAAACCATAAAAGATCCAATTTTCATTCTTTCAGCTACAGCACCAGAAACAATTGTTGCAGCAGTTGCAGCAAACATTCCTTGGAATAAGAAGTCTGTCCAGTAAGTATATCCTTCATTATAAGTTAAATCTAAAGTTCCTTCTGTGGTTAATGGAGAAGAAAGGCCGAACACGAAATCTCCTAAATAACCAGAAGCATTTGCCCCCCAAGTTGGGTACATTAAGTTGAAACCAACGAAAGCATATAATAATAAACCAACTGTAATAATAAATATATTTTTAAATAAAATATTAATGGTATTTTTCTGTCTTGTTAAACCGATTTCTAAAAATGCAAACCCTGTGTGCATAAAGAAAACCAATACTGTACAGATCATTATCCATACATTATTTGTTGTAAGTAATTCCATAATAAAATAGTGTAATAGTTTAGTTTAAAGTTTCTCCTCCTTTTTCTCCAGTTCTAATTCTGTAAGCATCTATAATGTCGCTTACGAAAATTTTACCATCTCCAACTTCGCCTGTAGATGCTGCTTCAATAATTGTGTTAATGGTTATTTTTTCGAAATTGTCATTCACAACAATAGAAATGTACCTTCTTTGGATATCGCTTGTGCTATAGCTAATTCCTCTGTAAACATGTCCTTCTTGTTCGTTACCTAAACCTGTAACATCCCAGTAAGAGAAGAAATTAACACCTACTTCATGTAGTGCATCTTTTACTGTGCTAAATTTCGATTTTCTAATGATTGCTTCTATTTTTTTCATAATTAATAAATGTTATTTGGTTGGTATTAGAATGAATAAACTGTTGCTAAAGTTGCACCAGTTATGTTGTTTTGTGCGGATAATCCTGAAATAATCATATCGTTTAAAGAGTCGTATCTAATTTCAGGAATAAGGTTTAGGTTTTCTGTTAAAGAGATGTTTCCAGATAAAGTAAATGCAGTTACACTTGCGTCTCCTTTTCCAGCTGTTGTTTGGTAGTATTCTGGTCTTAGTCCTAAAGAAAACTTTTTGCTGAATGAATTCTGCAAATATAAAGCGACACCTTGGTAACCAGCATCTGCATCACTGGAATTAGAATATGCAGCATTTATTCCAAAGAAGAAAGAGTCAGTTAAATTAAAGCCACCTGAATAATCTAAATACAACACATCGTTAAACCCGAATCCGTCTGCTCCATAAGCAAGATTAAAATACTGACCTTTGTAACCAGTTTGAAAACCTAATTGATAGTTTGTACTTGGATTCGCACCAGCAGTTATTCCATGAGGATTTGTAACGGCCAACATAAAGGATAAATCTTCTGAAGCTTCATAATCCATTTTTAAACCTGTATGAGAAAAGGGACCTGCATTGAACAAGTAGGATACTGAATAGTTAAAGTTTCCTGCTGGAGAAATAACTTCGTACCCAAAAAATGTGTTAAACTGTCCTAATGTAAAAGTAATTTTTTCTGATGCTCTGTAATATGCATATAATTGATTAATTGCGCCTTCGTATGCATTTGCAGCATTTGCTCTTGGTCCATAAGCTAAATCTGCTACAACTCCAGCTTTTCCTTTTTCATAAGAAAAAATGGTGTTTGCCATTCCTAAACCGAATCCGTTTGCTACGCCACTTCCACCATACAAAACGCCAATACTTCCCAAAGAATTGTCTTTAAGATTACTTGTATAATAAGTATCAACTGTACCACTTATTGTAAATATACCCTTTTTTTCCTGTGCAGTTGTTGCTAAACTTGTAGCTACTAATAAAGTTAAAAATATTTTTTTCATAATAATTGTTCTTTTAATTTTATTAAACGGATCAAATGTATATAAAACTATTTTAATTTTAGGGGTTGTTTTTTATAATGTCTATATTTTTTGATATGTACCCTTAAAAAATAGGGGTATATTTTATTTATAATGTATTTTATTTGTTTTAATGAGTATTTAAAATAGGGTGTATGTATAAAATAAAGTTTAAAATTATGATATCGATAAAAGTGCAGTTTTTGAATAAAAAGTTCATTTTATTGTATTTTTGAAGTATGAAATATCCATTTTCTTACATTATTAAGCTTCAGTTTTTAGGATTTCGATTTTCTGGTTGGCAAAAACAGACAAATGCAAAGACCTTGCATGATATGGTTGATAAAACCATTTCTTTCGTTATAGAAAAAGGAGCTTATAAAACAATTGGAGTAGGTAGAACAGATGCAAAAGTGTCTGCAAACTCGTATTATTTACAGCTTTTTATAGTTGAAGAAATTGAAGAAGATGCGTTTTTAAATTTGTTAAATTCAAATTTTTCTGCGGATTTTAGAGCGCTTTCTATTCATAAAGTAGAAAGGAGTTATAATATTGTTAATGCTCCAAAAATTAAAGAATACCATTATTACTTTGCTTTTGGGGAGAAAAGTCATCCTTTTTCTGCGCCTTTTATGGTTACTTTGGATGAAAATTTAAATCTTGAAAATATGAAGGAAGCTGCAAAACGCTTTCAAGGAGAGCATCATTTTCATAAATATTGTACAAAACCCTCTGAAAACACCATTCTAAAAAGAACCATAGATTCCTGTGAAATTGTAGAAAATGATATTTTAACGGCTAATTTCTTTCCTGAGAAAAGTTATATTCTAAAAGTAAGAGGAAAAGGTTTTTTAAGATATCAGATTCGTTTAATAATGGCGACTTTGTTTGAGGTTGGAAAAGAAAATATAGATTTAAACTTTGTTGAAAAATCGTTAAAAGAAGATAATGACAGAATGTTTATGCGAAATATTGCGCCTTCTTCTGGTTTGCAATTGTTTGATATTGAGTTGGAATAACTTGTAATTTTTTTAGGCGTTCCACAAAGGGGTCAGACTTTCATTACTCACTTTTTTTATGCTGAATTTATTTCAGCATCTTTCATCTTAAAAAATAAGTGAATTAATTTTAGTAGATACTGGATTGAGTTCAGCATAAAAAAAGAGTTCAAACATGCATTTAATTCTTAATGCACTTTGCTAAACCCGAAAATGAAGTAATTAGAAGCTGCTTTTAGGTTTATTTTGATTGATATTATAATATTTGTAGCTCTAAAGGGCTTTAAACCCTTTAGGGGCTTGTTTGTAAGTAATTTAAAATTAAACTTTGTTTCAATAATTCATTTGGTTGGCAAAAATTTGTGAGAGCGATAGAAATCTTTAGACTACGCTCAAGACAGGCTATATTCTTTTTATGCTAAACTAAATTAAGTATTTGTTATAAAAATGAAATTATTTATTCAAAAAAGAGAGATGCTGAAATAAATTCAGTATAAAAAGATATAGTGGATAGCGCGTTTTTTTGTTTTTTGCAAAAACTTATCCAAAAGAAAAATCCACCTTTTAAAAAGATGGATTTTTATACGATATATATAATGAGTAATTTATCCTTTGATAACACCTCTCGAAATTACAATTTTCTGAATTTCTGAAGTTCCTTCGTAAATCTGAGTAATTTTTGCATCTCGCATTAAACGCTCCACATGATATTCTTTTACAAAACCATTTCCTCCATGAATTTGCACAGCTTCTACAGTTTGTTCCATCGCTACTTTAGATGCATATAATTTTGCCATGGCAGAAGACATATCGTAATTATTACCTTGGTCTTTGTCCCAAGCAGCCTTCATTACCAACATTCTTGCAGCTTCAATTTCTGTGTACATATCTGCCAGTTTAAATGCAATTGCTTGGTGGTTACAGATTTCTGTACCAAAAGCTTTACGTTCTTTCGAATATTTTAAAGCCAATTCGTATGCACCTGAAGCGATTCCTAAAGCTTGTGCTGCAATACCAATTCTTCCTCCGGAAAGTGTTTTCATGGCGAATTTGAACCCAAAACCATCTTCGCCAATTCTATTTTCTTTAGGTACTTTTACGTCATTAAATTGTAAAGTGTGTGTGTCTGAACCACGAATTCCTAACTTATCTTCTTTTGGTCCTATATGAAAACCTTCTGTTCCTTTCTCTACAATAAAAGCGTTGATTCCTCTGTGACCTTTTGCTCTGTCTGTTTGTGCAATTACCAAATACACATCTGCTCTTCCGCCACTTGTAATCCAGTTTTTTGTTCCGTTAATTACATAATGGTCGCCTTTATCTTCTGCAGTTGTTGCTTGCGAAGTTGCATCTGAACCAGCTTCTGGTTCACTCAAACAAAAAGCACCAACAAATTCTCCTGTAGCTAATTTGGTTAGGTATTTTTGTTTTTGTTCTTCATTCCCACAGGCTTCTAACCCATAACAGACTAAAGAATTATTAACAGAAACAATTACAGAGGCAGAAGCATCTATTTTAGATAATTCTTCCATAATTAATACGTAAGAAATGGCGTCCATTCCACTTCCTCCGTATTTTGGATCTACCATAATTCCCAAAAAACCTAAATCGCCCATTTTTCTGACCAATTCTTGCGGAAATTCTTGTTTATCATCTCTTTCGATAACTCCTGGTAACAATTCGGTTTGTGCAAAATCTCTTGCGGCATCGCGAATCATAACATGTTCTTCTGTTAAGCTAAAATCCATACTAAGTATTATTATATTCGTAATTTAAGAGTGTAAAGATATCGATTTCGTAATAGATTTTCAACAGACTTTTATTATTTTTACAGATATGAATAAAAAAGAGGTTTTTTCAATAGGAGTAATGTCTGGAACGTCTTTAGATGGAGTAGATTTGGTCTATGTAAAGTTTGAAAAGAATAATTACAGCGATTTTAAGATTTTACAAGCGACAACAATTCCGTATTCGTTAGAGTGGAAACAAATGTTGCAAAACGCAATTCACTCTTCAGGAAAAGAATTAGAGAATTTAAATGTTATTTATGGAAAATATTTAGGAGTTATTATTCATAACTTTATGTCTAATTATAAAATTAAAAATATTGATTTTATAGCTTCTCATGGACATACAATTTTACACGAGCCAGAAAAAGGAATTACACTGCAAATAGGCTCAGGTAAAGAAATCGCAAAAATTACAAAACAGAAAGTGGTTTGCGATTTTAGAACGCAAGATGTAAAATTAGGAGGGCAAGGTGCGCCTTTAGTGCCAATTGGAGATAAATTATTGTTTGGTAAATATCGTTTTTGTTTAAATTTAGGTGGCTTTTCTAATATTTCGTTTGATAAGAATGAGGAAAGAATTGCCTACGATATTTGTCCTGTAAATATTGTGTTGAATTTCTATGCGAATAAAATTGGTTTAGATTACGATGCGTCTGGAAAAGTAGCTTTAGGAGGAGAGATAAATCAACAATTATTAAAAAAATTAAATTCTTTAAATTTTTATAAAAAAGAACCACCAAAATCTTTAGGTTTAGAGTGGGTGCAACAAGAGGTGTTTCCGTTAATTAATTCTTTAGAAAAAGACATACCATCTATATTAAGAACTTTTGTAGAGCATATTGCTATTCAAATAAGCAAAGTTATTGTTAATAATAATTCGATTTTAGTAACTGGAGGTGGTTTTTTTAATTCATTTTTAATGAAACAAATTGAAAAGCATTCAAATGTTAAAATTGAAGAAAATAACAAAGAAATTATCAACTATAAAGAAGCCTTAGTTTTTGCTTTTTTAGGTTTGTTAAAGATTGATAATCAGGTTAATTGTTTTAAGTCTGTAACAGGTGCCGAAAAAGATCATTCTTCTGGTGTGATTTTTATACCATAGTTTTTGGTTTAAATAATTTATAAAATCATTTTTTTACATTAAGTTTGTAAGTAACATCAATAAAAATAATAATTCTAAAAAAGTAAATTATGAATCAGCTTTAACTTCACTAAACAAAACAATATCGTAAAAATTGCATTTGAAAATTAGTTAAAATTAAGTTGAAAGTTTATAAAAAATAGAATGAAAGAATTATTAAAAAGATACGAAAATAAACAACCAGAAATTGTTTTTCATTGGAAAGACCAAGAAACAGATGCAGAAGGTTGGACTGTTATAAACTCTTTAAGAGGTGGTGCTGCAGGTGGTGGAACAAGAATGCGTAAAGGTTTAGACCAAAACGAAGTGATGTCTTTGGCGAAAACAATGGAAGTGAAGTTTACGGTTTCTGGACCCGCAATTGGTGGAGCAAAGTCAGGAATTAATTTCGATCCAAACGATCCAAGAAAAAGAGGTGTTTTGCAACGTTGGTATAAAGCAGTAACTCCGCTTTTAAAACATTATTATGGAACTGGAGGCGATTTAAATGTAGATGCAGATAAAGATGTAATTCCAATTACGGAAGATTGTGGTGTTTGGCATCCACAAGAAGGTATTTTTAACGGACATTTTAAACCATCTGAAGCCGATAAAATTAATAGGATTGGGCAATTACGAATGGGAGTTATTAAGGTAATTGAAGATGAGCAATATTCGCCAGATGTGTTAAGAAAATATACAGTTGCAGACATGTTAACTGGCTATGGAGTTGCAGAAGCTGTAAAGCATTATTACAATATTTATGGTGGAAATATTAAAGGAAAACGTGCAATTGTACAGGGTTTTGGAAATGTTGGAGCTGCAGCAGCCTATTATTTAACACAATTAGGTGCAAAAGTTGTTGGAATTATAGATAGGCAAGGAGGAGTTATTAATGAGAAAGGTTTCACTAAAAATGAAATGACGGAATTATTTCTAACAAAAGACGGAAATCAATTATCTACAAAAAACATGATTCCTTTCGAAGAAATAAATGAAAAAATTTGGAGTTTACCAGCAGAAATATTTGTTCCTGCAGCAGCTTCGAGGTTGGTTTCTCAAGATCAGGTTCAACGAATGATAGATACTGGCTTAGAAGTAATTTCTCCAGGAGCAAATGTTCCTTTTGCAGATAAAGAGATTTTCTTTGGCCCTATTATGGAGTACACAGATACTCATTTAAGTTTGTTGCCAGATTTTATATCTAACTGTGGTATTGCTAGAGTTTTTGCATATCTAATGGAAGCAAGAGTTACATTACCAATGCAAGACAAGGCTATTTTTAATGATACTTCTAACATTATAAAAAAAGCCTTGCAAAAGACATTTAACAAAAGCGCATCAAAAACAAATATATGCTCAACAGCATTCGAAATAGCATTAAAACAATTAATATAAACTAAATTAAAACTATGGAGTCAGTAATTATAATCGTATTCGTAATGGGGTATTTAGCCATTACACTAGAACACAATTTAAAATTAGATAAATTAATTCCGGCCTTAATTATGATGGCTGTATGTTGGGCTTTAGTTGCACTTGGTGTAGATAATTTTACAAATTGGTTCGATTCCAGTAAGCATGCTTTAGTAGATGGTTTTGGTTCGATGGTGCATGATGATAAACTACACTTAGTTGAAGAAACTTTATTGCATCATTTAGGGAAAACTGCAGAGATACTAGTGTTTCTTTTAGGAGCGATGACGATTGTAGAAATTATTGATTATTTCGATGGTTTTTCAACAATAAAAAGCTTTGTGAAAACTAAAAAGAAGAAGAGCATACTCTGGATTTTTTCAATTTTAGCTTTCGTTTTATCTGCAATTATAGATAACCTAACAGCAACAATTGTACTAATTTCTATCCTTCAAAAAATAGTTAAAAATAGAAATGAAAGAATTTGGTTTGCTGGTTTAATAATTATTGCAGCAAATGCTGGTGGTGCTTGGTCTCCAATAGGTGATGTTACCACAACAATGCTTTGGATTGGTAAAAAAGTAACTACTTTAAAATTAATAGAATATTTATTATTACCTTCTTTACTATGTATGGTTGTACCCTCTTTAATAGCGTCTTTTTTACCTGCTTTTAAAGGAGAAATAGATTCTGAAGAAGAAGCTGATAAACCAAAAAGTCCTCACAGTGCAAGAATGTTATATTTAGGATTAGGAGCAATTGTTTTTGTACCTGTTTTTAAAACAATAACACATTTACCACCTTACGTTGGTATGATGTTGTCTTTAGCAGTGGTTGCAACTTTTGCAGAAATTTACAGTAATTCTAAATTTTCAATTTCAAGTATCGAAGGAGAAGAGGCAGATGACCATGAAAAAGGTGCACATCACAGTCCTGTACATGCATCTTTATCTAAGATAGAAATGCCAAGTATTTTATTTTTCTTAGGAATTTTAATGGCAGTTGCTGCATTAGAATCATTAGGGATTTTATTTAATTTTGCATCAACACTACAAGAAAATGTTCCAATGATGGGTACAGAAATACACTCAGTAGGTACAGTAGGAGTATCAGATTTAGTAGTTCTTTTACTAGGTCTTGGTTCTGCTGTAATAGATAATGTACCTTTAGTTGCAGCAAGTTTAGGAATGTTTACAGAGCCAATAGATAATGAGTTATGGCACTTTATTGCATTTTCTGCAGGAACAGGAGGTTCTATGTTAATTATAGGTTCTGCAGCTGGAGTAGTTGCCATGGGAATGGAAAAAATAGATTTTTTCTGGTATTTAAAGAAAATATCTTGGTTGGCTTTAATTGGTTTTGTGGTAGGTTCTGCTACATTTATGATTACAAGAACACTATTTTAAGTAAAGAAAAATAATTTTAAAAATGTCATTTCATCTTTTTTTTTGAAATGACATTTTTTGTACGACATAAATTCATTCATAAAATAAAACAATTTTAAAAAAGATTTATCGTTACTATAAAGAACATAAAAAAATATTCATGATCTCACTTTTTCAAGAAAATACAGGATTATTAGAAGAAGCAGTTTCCGAAGAAAAAACATTATCCATCTACAAATTAATTATGGATGGTGGTTTAGGAGGGCAAATAATAATCGCCATACTTTTTGTGCTTTTGGCAGTGGCAATTTATATTTATTTCGAACGATTTTTCGCAATTAAAGCCGCTTCGAAAGTCGATAAAAACTTTATGAATCAAATTAGAGATTATGTTTCCAATGGGAAATTAGAATCTGCAAATGCACTTTGTAAAAGTAAAGATACACCAACTGCAAGGTTAATTGGAAAAGGAATTTCGAGAATTGGAAAACCTTTAGAAGATATAAATACAGCAATTGAAACAGCAGGGAAATTGGAGGTTTATCAACTTGAAAAAAATGTAAGTGTTCTAGCAACAATTGCAGGAGCAGCACCAATGATTGGGTTTTTAGGAACCGTAATAGGTATGATTGTTGCCATACATGAAATTGCAAATGCTGGTGGGCAAATAGATATAAAAATGCTTTCAGACGGTTTATATACAGCCATGACAACCACAGTTGCAGGTTTAATTGTAGGTATTATTGCCTATATAACTTACAATCATTTGGTTGTTAGAACAGATAAAGTAGTCTATCAAATGGAAGCAAAATCTGTGGAGTTTTTAGACTTGTTAAACGAACCAGTATAAATAAGTTTAAGGTTTAAAGTTTAGAATTCAAAGTTTTCAGTCGAATCCTAAACCTTAAATTCAAAACTTTAAATTTTGAATTAACAGTATGAATTTACGCGGAAGAAATAAAGTAGATCCAACATTTAATATGTCGTCCATGACAGATATTGTTTTCTTGTTGTTAATATTTTTTATGTTAACATCCACTTTGGTAACCGTAAGCGCGATTGATGTTTTGTTACCAAAAGCTGGTGGAAAAACAGAAAACAGTAAATCTGTAGCAATTTCTATTACTAATAAATCTGTGTTTTATATAGATAAAACAAAAGTAGATGCCTCCAATTTAGAAAGCGAAATTATAAGAAGTGTTGGTACAGATAAAAAGAAAACCATTGTAATTAGAGGAGACAAAGATGTACTTTATAAAAATGTCATGAAAGTTATAGATATCGCAAATAAGAACAAATTAAAAATGATTTTAGCCGTAAAAGGGAAATAATTTTTTGGGCGTTTTAACGGGCTTTCCACTATATCTTTTTGCTTAAAAAAGCAAAAAGGATGCCGTTTCAATCCCTAACGCAATTGCTTGTTTAACAAAAAAAGGCATAAACCAAATACGACAATAATTCTTTACAAAAGAAAATGAAAATATTAGAAACAAAACATAAACGAAAATCGGCATTAATAACAGCAATAATTTTAATGTTGTTGGTATTTGCAATTTTCAATTATGGGATGCATTATTTAGATCCGCCAGAAGAATATGGTTTGGCGATAAATTTTGGTGATTCTAATGTTGGAATGGGAGAGCCTGTTGTAAATTCAAAAAAAACAGCTCCAAAAGTTGTGGAGAAAAAAGAAGAAGTTGTAGAGGAGGTAAAAGAAACTCCCAAAGAAATAATTAAAGAAGAAATTATTACAGAAGATACCACAGAAGATGTTCCTGTGGTTGAAAAAGTAAAAAAAAAGAAAAAAGAACCTGTAAAAGAAGTCGTTAAAAAAGAAGAAAAACCAAAAGAAAAGCCAAAACCAAAACCATCAAAAGAAAACCAAGATGCGTTAAATAAGTTATTAAATGGAAATTCTTCAGACGGAAAACCAAAAGGAGAAGGAGACGATACAATTGAAGGTGTAAAAGGTAAAAAAGGTGGAGATCCAACCTCTTCTAAATACTATGGAAATACAGGAAGTGGTTCAGGCGGAAATTACAATTTAGCAGGGCGAAAAGCATTGTCTAAACCCAAAGAACAACCAGATTGCCAAGAAGAAGGAATTGTGGTGGTAAGAATTACAGTAAACAAAAACGGAAAAGTAATTCGTGCAGTTGCAGGCGTAAAAGGTTCTACAAATACAGCACCTTGTTTATTAAAACCAGCAAAAGAGGCCGCCTTAAAAACGAAATGGAATTCAGACGCTAAAGCACCTTCAAAACAAACAGGAACTATTATTTATAAGTTTTCTTTATCTAAATAATAGTTAATTTGTTTATTTTTAACCTTTTATAAATGTAAATACATTCTTTTAATTTAAAATAATGAAAATAGGAATTACTTTTAGTGCATTCGATTTATTACACGCAGGCCATATTACCATGTTAGAGGATGCAAAGCGCCAATGCGATTATTTAATTTGTGGCTTGCAAACAGACCCTACCATAGACAGACCAGAAAAAAACAGACCAGTTCAATCTGTTGTAGAACGCTATATACAGTTAAAAGGTTGCAGGTTTGTAGATGAAATAGTGCCATATGCAACAGAGCAAGATTTAGAAGATGTTTTACGTTCCTTTAAGATTGATGTTAGAATTATTGGAGAGGAATATGCGAGTAAGCAGTTTACAGGTAGAAAATACTGCGAAGAAAAAGGTATCGATTTATATTTCAACAAAAGAGAACATCGTTTTTCAAGTACCTCTTTGCGTAAAGAAGTTCAAGAAAAAGAAAATTTGAAAAAGAAAGACAAATAAGTACCTGTTTTCTAATTATTTTATGACTTACGAAGAAACTTTAGATTGGATGTTTGCACAGCTTCCAATGTATCAAAGAGAGGGGGAAACAGCTTTCAAAAAAGACTTAACCAATATTTTAGCATTTTCTAAAGAATTAAATTTTCCAGAAAAAAAGTTTAAAACCATTCATGTTGGGGGAACCAATGGAAAAGGTTCTACAAGCCATATGCTGGCTTCAATTTTACAAGAGGCAGGTTGTAAAGTTGGTTTATATACTTCTCCACATTTAAAAAACTTTACAGAAAGAATCCGAATTAATGGGAAAGAAATTCCAAAGCGAAAAGTATCTTCTTTCATCAAAAAAAACAAAGCTTTTTTAGAAAGACAAAAATTATCTTTTTTTGAAATGACGGTTGGTTTAGCGTTCGACTATTTCGCAAACGAAAAAGTAGATATCGCCATTGTTGAAGTAGGTTTAGGTGGAAGATTAGATTCCACAAATATTATTACACCAGAAGTTTCTGTAATTACCAATATTGGTTTAGATCACACACAATTTTTAGGAGAAACATTACCAGAAATAGCATTTGAAAAGGCAGGAATAATTAAAAACAATATTCCAGTTGTAATAGGAGAAGAACAAGAAGAAGTAAAAGAAGTATTTCTTAAAAAAGCAAAAGAAACAAATTCTGAAATTATTTTCGCTTCTAACATTAAAGAATTTTACAAAACAGATTTATTAGGCGCTTATCAGCAAAAAAACACAAAAACAGCAGTTGTTGCCATTCAGAAATTAAAAGATTTTACAATTTCTAAAGAAAACATTAGAACTGGGTTATTAAACGTAGTAAAAAACACCGACTTAAAAGGCAGGTGGCAAGTTCTTCAAGAGCGTCCAAAAGTAATTTGCGATACAGCTCATAATAAAAACGGATTAGAAATAGTGCTTAATCAACTTCAGAAAGAAAAGTATAAAAAATTACACATTGTTTTAGGAGTAGTTTCAGATAAAAAGGTAGAAGAAATATTTCCTTTATTTCCCCAAAATGCAACTTATTATTTTTGTAAACCAGATATACCAAGAGGGCTTTCTGAAAACATTTTACAACAAAAAGCAAAAGAATTTAATTTATTTGGAAAAAAATATTTATCCGTTAACTTAGCTCTAAAAAAAGCGTTACTCAGTGCAAATCAGGAAGATGTAATTTATGTAGGAGGAAGTACATTTGTACTTTCAGAAGTATTTTAAAATAAATAGCATTTTTATTTTGGAGATATTAAATTCTATGTTATATTTGCACCCGCTAAGGGCAATTAGCTCAGTTGGTTCAGAGCACCTCGTTTACACCGAGGGGGTCGGGGGTTCGAATCCCTCATTGCCCACAGAAACAAAAAACCTCAACATTAATGTTGAGGTTTTTTGTTTTACGTATATAATTGCTTTTGTATCTTCGTAAATATATAAAAAATGAAAATAGTTGTTATTGGAACTGGTTATGTTGGTTTGGTTTCAGGAACTTGTTTTTCAGAAATGGGAAATACAGTTACTTGTGTAGATATTGATAAAGAAAAAATTTCAAACTTAAAAAATGGAATTATTACTATATATGAGCCAGGTTTAACTCAAATGGTTCAAACAAATACCGAAAATAAGAATCTTTCATTTACTACAGATTTATCATCAGTTATAAAAAATGCAGAAATTGTTTTTATAGCCGTGGGAACTCCGATGGACGAAGATGGTTCCGCCGATCTACAATATGTTTTAAAAGTTGCGAGCTCAATTGGACAAACGATGCAAAATAGATTAATTGTTGTAAATAAATCTACAGTGCCTGTTGGAACTGCGGATAAAGTAAAATCAGCCATAGAAAAAGAATTAAAAAGCAGAAATGTAACCATTGATTTCGATGTTGTTTCCAACCCAGAATTTTTAAAAGAAGGCGATGCAATTAACGACTTTATGAAGCCAGATCGTATTGTTATTGGAGCAAGTTCGGAAGCTGTTTTTGCCAAAATGAAACAATTGTATTCTCCTTTCTTTAGAACTCACGATCGTTTTATTACGATGGATATTCGATCTGCAGAAATGACAAAATACGCAGCAAATGCAATGTTAGCAACAAAAATTTCTTTTATGAATGAAATTGCCAATATTTGTGAAAACGTAGATGCAGATGCAAATAAGGTACGATTAGGCATTGGTTCCGACAAAAGAATAGGCTATAGTTTTATTTATCCAGGAGTTGGTTATGGTGGTTCTTGTTTTCCAAAAGATGTAAAAGCCTTAAAGAAGACAGCCGAAGATTATGGTTACGAAGCAAAATTAATAGGTTCTGTTGAAGAGGTAAATAATAGTCAGAAATTATTGATATCTAAAAAGATAATTGCAAAGTTTGGCGAGAATTTAACAGGTTTAACTTTTGGTTTATGGGGGTTATCCTATAAACCAGGAACAGACGATATGCGTGAGGCGCCATCTATATACACCATTAAAGAGTTGGTAAAAAGAGGAGCAGTTGTTAGAGTTTACGACCCAAAAGCAACAAAAAATGCTAGAGATTTTTATTTAAAAGGAATTGAAAATATCTTTTATTGTACTTCAAAATACGAAGTTTTAAAAGATTCAAGTGCCTTAATTCTGTTAACAGAGTGGAAAGAGTTTCGTTCCCCAGATTTTGAAGAGATAAAAAAGCAATTAAAATTTCCTGTTATTTTTGATGGTAGAAATCAATATAATGCTTTTAGTTTAGAAGAAAACGGATTTGAGTATTATCAGATTGGTAAAAAGTAGCATAGAATTCTACTTGTTTTAAGAATGAAAACATAAAATTTTCTGAAATAGAAATGAATTCTTATCATTTATTAATGATTGAGATAGTTTTTGTATTTTCGTTGTCTTAAATAATTATTGTTGATGAATATTGAGCTGTCAGGAAAAAAGATAGTAGTAACAGGTGGAGCTGGTTTTATTGGTTCTAATCTCTGTGAGTCACTTCTACTTAAGAATAACGAGGTTGTTTGCTTAGATAATTTTTCAACAGGAAAAAAAGAAAATATAATCCCTTTTTTAGATAATTTAAATTTCACTTTAATTAAAGGGGATATTCGAAATTTAGAAGATTGTTTAAAAGCAACAAAAAATGTAGACTATGTTTTACATCAGGCTGCACTTGGTTCTGTACCAAGATCAATAAAAGATCCAATAACTACCAATGATGTAAATGTTTCTGGTTTTTTGAATATGTTGGTAGCATCAAGAGATAATCAAGTAAAAAGGTTTGTGTATGCTGCAAGTTCTTCAACCTATGGTGATTCTGAATCGCTTCCTAAAATAGAAGATAAAATAGGGAAACCACTTTCTCCATATGCGATTACAAAATATGTGAATGAGTTATATGCAGATATCTTTTCAAAAACATACGATTTAGAAACAATTGGATTGCGTTATTTTAACGTTTTTGGTAGAAAACAAGATCCTGAGGGAGCTTACGCAGCTGTAATTCCAAAATTTGTAAGTCAATTAATAAATTTAGAATCTCCAACAATCAATGGAGATGGAAACTACTCTAGAGATTTTACGTATATAGATAATGTAATTCAGGCGAATTTACTAAGTTTAATTGCGGATAAAAAAGCTGTTAATACAGTCTATAATGTAGCTTATGGAGATAGAAATACATTAAATAATTTAATGGGATATCTAATAGAATTTTTGTCAGAATATAATCCAAAAATTAATAATGTTGAAATATTATACGGGTCAAATAGACAAGGAGACATTCCACATTCGCATGCTAGTATAGAAAAGGCAAAAACATTATTAGGCTATAAACCTGAGTTCTCTTTAAAAGAAGGGTTAAAAGAAGCAATAACTTGGTATTGTAAGAATTTGTAAGTATGAACGAGATTAGAATAGCAATAATAGGTTTAGGTTATGTTGGGCTTCCCTTAGCAAGATTATTTGCTACAAAATATGCTGTAGTTGGTTTTGATATTAATAAAGAAAGAGTTTCTGAATTAATGCAAGGAAAAGATGCTACTTTAGAAGTTGAAGAGAGTGTTTTAAAGGCAGTTTTAATCGATGGTAATTCAAAGGGAAAAGGGCTTTTTTGCACAACAAAATTAGACGATATAAGAGATTGTAATTATTATATAGTTACAGTTCCAACACCAGTAGATAAAAATAACAGACCCGTTTTAACACCCTTAATAAAAGCAAGTGAAACAGTAGGCGCTGTTTTAAAGGAAGAAGATATTGTAATTTACGAATCTACAGTATATCCAGGTGCCACTGAAGAGGAGTGTATACCTGTTTTAGAAGAAAAATCAGGATTAAAATTTAATAAAGATTTTTTTGCAGGGTATTCTCCAGAAAGAATTAATCCAGGAGATAAAAAACATACCGTAGAAAAAATATTGAAAGTTACCTCAGGCTCTACTCCAGAAATCGGAAAAAAAATTGATGTTTTATATAAATCTGTAATTATTGCAGGAACACATCTAGCACCTACGATAAAAGTAGCAGAAGCAGCAAAAGTGATTGAAAATTCTCAGAGAGATATCAATATTGCTTTCGTAAATGAATTGGCGAAGATTTTTAATTTAATGGATATAAATACTCAAGATGTTTTAAAAGCGGCAGGTACAAAATGGAACTTCCTTCCTTTTAAACCAGGTTTGGTTGGTGGACATTGTATTGGTGTAGATCCTTATTATTTAGCGCAAAAAGCACAAGAATATGGATATCATCCAGAAATTATTTTAGCAGGAAGAAGAGTAAATGATGGTATGGGTAAATACGTAGCATCAGAAGTTGCAAAGTTGATGATTAAACAAGATGTAGAGGTTAAAAATGCAGACATTTTAGTTTTAGGAATTACTTTTAAAGAAAACTGCCCAGATGTTAGAAATACAAAAGCTGTAGATGTTGTAAAAGAGCTGACTGATTTCGGAACAAATGTTACTATTTACGATCCTTCTGCAAACCCTTCAGAGGTGAAAAAAGAATACAATTTAGATTCTCAAAAGACAATTCCGAATAAAAAATTTGATGCAATAGTCTTAACCGTTGCTCACAGTGAATTTAAAAAACTTGATTTAAACAAGTTGAAAAAAGAGAAATCTGTGGTATATGATGTTAAGAACTTTTTAGAAATCGAAAAAATAGACAAATCACTTTAAAATGAAAAATTTTGCACTAATAGGAGCTGCAGGTTATATTGCTCCAAGACATTTAAAAGCAATAAAAGATACAAACAATAATTTAATTGCTGCTTTAGATAAGTTCGATTCTGTTGGTATTATGGATAGTTATTTCCCAGATGCAGATTTTTTTGTTGAATTTGAACGTTTTGATCGACATTTAGAAAAATTAAAACGTAATAAAAATATCAATTTAGATTACGTTAGCATTTGTACACCAAATTATTTACACGATTCTCATATTAGAATGGCACTAAGAAGAGATGCGCATGCAATTTGTGAAAAACCAATCGTATTAAACCCTTGGAATATTGATGCTTTGGAAGCTATTGAAAAAGAATCAGCGGGAAATATTAATACGATACTTCAGTTGCGATTACATGAATCTATCATAAAATTAAAAAACAAAGTAGATTCTCACAATAAAAGTGAAAAATACGATGTCGATTTAACCTATATTACATCAAGAGGAAAATGGTACGATATTTCTTGGAAAGGAGATGAAAGTAAATCTGGTGGAATCGCTACAAATATTGGTGTTCATTTTTATGATATGTTGTCTTGGGTTTTTGGAGAGGTGCAAGAAAATAAAGTGCATCTAAGAGAAAAACACAAAGCGGCTGGATATTTAGAGTTTGAAAACGCTAGAGTTCGTTGGTTTTTATCTATTGATGAAAACGATGTGCCAGTAGAAATTCGTAAAAACGGACAAAGAACATACAGGTCTATAACAATCGATGGTGAAGAATTAGAGTTTAGTCAAGGTTTTACAGAATTACATACAGAAAGTTATAAAGAAATTATTAAAGGAAATGGTTTTGGATTAAAAGATGTAAAAACCTCTATTAGCATTGTACACGACATCAGGAATTCTCAAATATGTAAAGATGAGGAAATTCATCCTTTCTTAAAAGGATAAAAAAACTATATTTGCAAAATGAAAATAAGATGAAAATAGGAATTACATTTAGCGCATTCGATTTGTTGCATGTAGGACACATAAAAATGTTGGAAGAAGCAAAAGGACAGTGTGATTATTTGATATGTGGTATACAAACGAATCCAACTATTGATCGTCCAGAAAAAATAAACCAGTCCAATAAATAGTAGGAAGATACATTTAATTAATAGGATGTAAATATGTTGATGAAATTATAACTCATTTAACAGAACAAGATTTAGAGGGTATTTTGAAATCTTTTAAAGTCGATATAAGAATTATTGGAGATGAATATGCTAGAAAGCAATTTACAGGAAGATAATATTATGAAGAAAAAGGTATTGAGTTTTATTTTAATAAAAGATAGTATCGTTTTTCGAGTAGTGGTTTAAGAAGAGAAGTTCAAGATAAAGAGAATTTAAAAGTGAAAATTAGTTGTTAAAAAAAAGTAAAAATTATTGATAAAAGATGAAAAAGAAAAATTTAATTATTTTTGGAACAAGGCCAGAAGCGATCAAAATGGCGCCACTTGTCAATCAGTTTTTAAAAGACAAAAGATTTGAAACGAAAGTTTGTGTAACTGGTCAGCATCGAGAAATGTTGGATCAAGTATTAAACTTTTTTGATATAATTCCAGATTACGATTTAAGCTTAATGAAGCCAAATCAAAATTTATATAATTTAACAGGTGAAGTAATAGCAGGCTTAAAACCAATATTAGAGTCTTTTCAGCCAGATTTTGTATATGTTCATGGAGATACAACAACTACAATGGCAGCCAGTATTGCAGGGTTTTATGCAGGATCCAAAGTGTGTCATGTGGAAGCAGGACTAAGAACACATAATATGCTATCCCCTTTTCCAGAAGAAATGAATAGGCAAGTTGCAGGTAGAGTTGCAACATATCATTTTGCACCTACAATAAAATCACAGGAAAATTTACTTAAAGAAAACATACTTAAAGATGATATTTTAGTTACAGGGAATACTGTAATAGATGCTTTGTTAGAGAGTTCGAGTAGGGTAGAGAACCTTAAGAATGAAGATGTAGTTAGTCTTAAAGAAAAAGTAAATTTTAACAATCGTATTATTTTAGTTACTGGGCATAGAAGAGAAAATCATGGTCAAGGGTTCATCAATATTTGTGCAGCTTTAAAAGAGGTTGCAATTAAAAATTTAGATGTAGAAATTATTTATCCAGTTCACTTGAACCCTAATGTTTTAAAACCTGTAAATGAACTTTTAGGAGATATTAAAAATATACATTTAGTAAAGCCTCTTTCTTATCCGTCATTTGTATGGTTAATGAATCAATCTTACTTAATTGTTACGGATAGTGGAGGTGTTCAGGAAGAAGCACCAAGTTTAGGGAAACCTGTTTTAGTTATGAGGGATACTACTGAAAGACCAGAAGCTGTAGAGGCAGGGACTGTAATTTTGGTCGGAACAAATACAGATAAAATTATTAAAGAAACACAAGAGTTGTTAGATAATTCAGACACATATAATTCTATGAGTTCTTTGCATAATCCGTACGGAGATGGAAAGGCATGTAAAAGAATTATTGAGTTTATTTCAAAATTATAATAAATGGGTAAAGTAAAAGTTGTTACAGTAGGTTTAGGATATATTGGGTTGCCAACCTCTGCATTAATAGCGCAAAATGGAATTCAAGTTCATGGAGTAGATGTCAATCAAAAAGTAGTTGATACTATTAATAAAGGGAAAATTCATATAGTTGAACCAAGTTTAGATATTGCTGTTGAAGAATCAGTTAGAAAAGGTTTTTTAAAAGCAGACGTGAAACCTGTTGAAGCAGAAACATATTTAATAGTTGTTCCAACACCTTTTAAAGGAAATCATGAGCCAGATATATCTTATGTTGAGTCTGCAACTAAAAATATTATACCTTTTTTAAAAGATGATGATTTATATATTATAGAGTCAACTTCACCTATCGGTACAACAGAAAAAATGATGAATTTAATTTATGGAGAAAGACCAGAATTAAAAGGAAAACTGAACATTGCATATTGTCCTGAAAGAGTATTACCAGGAAATGTAATGCATGAGTTGGTGCATAATGATAGAGTAATTGGTGGTATTGACGAGAAATCTACCCAAAAAGCTTTAAGCTTTTACAAACAATTTGTTAAAGGAGAGTTACACGCTACAAATGCAAGAACTGCTGAAATGTGTAAACTAACAGAAAACTCTTCAAGAGATGTGCAAATAGCCTTCGCAAATGAGCTTTCTTTAATTTGTGATAAAGCAGCTATTAATGTTTGGGAATTAATTAACTTGGCAAATAAACATCCAAGAGTAAATATTTTACAGCCTGGTTGTGGTGTTGGAGGGCATTGTATTGCTGTTGATCCTTACTTTATAGTTTCTGATTACCCGATGGAGTCTAAAATTATTGGAACTGCCAGAGAGGTAAATAATTACAAATCGTTTTGGTGTGCAGAAAAAATACAAAATGAAAAATTAAAGTTTGAGCTAGAACACAGAAGAAAACCAAAAGTTGCCTTAATGGGATTAGCTTTTAAACCAAATATTGATGATTTAAGAGAGTCTCCAGCTAAATATATTGTTAATAAAGTTTTGCAAAATGACAGTAATGGTGAATATTTTATTGTAGAACCGAATATTAAAGAGCATAATGTTTTTAAGTTGACAGCTTATTCTAAAGCAGTAAGGGAAGCAGATATTGTAGTTTTATTAGTAGCTCATGATGAGTTTAAGAACCTGAAAAACATAAACAATAAGGTTATTTTAGATTTTTGTGGAGTTAATAAGTAAAAACCATGAGTAAGAAAATATTAATAACTGGAGGGGCAGGGTTTATAGGATCTCATGTAATTAGGCTTTTTGTAAATAAATACCCAGAATATAAGATTTACAATTTAGATCTGTTAACATATGCTGGAAATTTAGAAAACTTAACAGATGTCGAGTCAAAAGAGAACTATATTTTTATCAAAGGAGATATAACCGATGAAGCTTTTATAGATCGTATTTTTAATAAATATAAATTTGACAATGTAATTCATTTAGCCGCAGAATCTCATGTAGATAGGTCGATTACAGATCCATTGGCATTTGCAAAAACAAATATTTTGGGTACAATGGTGCTTTTAAATGCCTTTAAAAATACTTGGAAAGATAATTTTAATAATAAATTATTTTATCATGTAAGTACAGATGAGGTTTATGGAACATTAGGAGAAAAAGGACTCTTCACCGAAAAAACATCTTATGACCCAAACTCTCCTTATTCTGCAAGTAAGGCAAGTTCAGATCATTTTGTTAGAGCATATGGAGAAACTTATAATATGCCATATGTTATTAGTAACTGTTCAAATAATTATGGTGCAAATCAATTTCCAGAAAAACTAATTCCTTTATTTATAAATAATATTATTAATAACAAAAAGTTACCAGTTTATGGAGACGGAAAATATACTCGAGATTGGTTATATGTTATAGATCACGCTATCGCTATAGATTTAGTTTTTCATAAAGGAGAAGAAGGAGAAACATATAACATTGGAGGTTTTAATGAATGGCAAAACATTGATTTAATTAAAGTGTTGTGTCAACAAATGGATATAAAATTAGGAAGAGATAAAAGAGAAAGCGAAAAGTTAATTACATATATAAAAGACAGACCTGGTCATGATTTAAGATATGCAATAGATGCAACAAAAATAAATAATGAACTAGGGTGGAAACCATCAGTAACTTTTGAAGAAGGGCTTTCTAAAACTATTGATTGGTATTTAGAGAATGAAGTATGGTTAAATAATGTTACTTCTGGTAAATATCAAAAATACTACAAAGAAACCTATTTATAAATATAAGCTATGAAAGGAATTATACTTGCTGGAGGGTCTGGTACAAGATTACATCCATTAACAATTGCAGTTTCTAAGCAGTTACTACCAATTTATGATAAACCGATGATTTATTATCCATTATCGGTGCTAATGTTAGCGGGAATTAAAGAAATTTTAATTATTTCAACCCCACACGATTTACCAAATTTTAAGACTCTTTTAGGAGATGGCTCTCAAATTGGTTTGCAATTATCTTATGCGGAACAACCATCACCAGACGGGTTAGCACAAGCATTTATTATTGGAGAGGAGTTTATAGCAAATGATGATGTTTGTTTAATTTTAGGAGATAATATATTTTATGGATCAGGTTTTCAAAGTTTATTAGCAGAAGCTGTAAATACAGTGAAAAATGAAAAAAAAGCTATTGTTTTCGGAAATGTTGTAAAAGATCCAGAGCGATATGGTATTGCAGAGATAGATGGAGAAGGAAATGTAATAAGTGTTGAAGAAAAGCCAATAAAACCAAAATCAAACTACGCCATTGTAGGCTTGTATTTTTATCCAAACTCAGTTGTTGAAATAGCAAAAAAAGTAAAACCTTCTAATAGAGGAGAGTTAGAAATTACAAGTGTAAATGATTCTTATTTAGATGAAAAAAAATTAAAAATAAAGGTGTTAAGTAGAGGTTTTGCTTGGTTAGATACCGGAACACATGAGTCTTTAACGGAGGCAACAGAGTTTGTAAAAGCAGTTGAGAAAAGAACGGGACTTAAGATTGCTTGTTTAGAAGAAATTGCTATAAAAATGAAGATGATTTCTGAAAAATCGATATACAATAGAGTAAAGGAGTTAAAAGGGGATTATTATGATTATATAAAAAATATTTTAAAGAAATAGTAAAGATATATAAGTATGATAAAAAAATTAGATTGGGACTCGAATTTTTTTGGTTATCAAATAGGTAAAACTGTAATACTTAAAGAGAGTAGTTTTGATTTCGAAATTTTTAAGCGTAGAAGTATTAAATATAAATTAATATATATATATTCGGAGAAAAAACAAAATCTTGAAAATTTTGAACTATTAGACAGAAAAGTAACTTTTTATCAAGAATTAGCAAAATATAAACAACCTTTTCTAAAAAAACATGATATAACTATAAAAAGCTTTGATTCACGAACAGATAATTTGGATAGTTTAATTAATCTGTCAATTGAAAGTGGGATATATTCACGATTTAATTTAGATAAAAAAATAACCAATAGTAACTTTGAGAGGCTTTACAGGGAGTGGGTTTTAAATTCAATTAACGGTAAGCTAGCTTTTGAAGTTTTTGTAGCTAAGAATGTTTTGGGTAATCTTATTGGTTTTATTACATTAGGGAAAATAAATGAAGATGTTTCAGAAATCGGGCTAATAGCTGTGGATAAAAATGAAAGAGGTAAAGGAGTTGCTCAAACACTAATTGAAAGAGCTATCCAAGAATCAATTTTATTAGGATATAAAAAAATTGAAGTAGTAACTCAAAAAGATAATATACCAGCTATGAAACTATATTCAAGAGCAGGTTTTTTAGAAAAGGAAACAACTTATATATACCATTATTGGAACTTATGATACCATTCAACAAACCATACTTAACTGGAAAAGAGACAGAATATATTGAGGATGCCGTTTTAACAGGTAAATTATCTGGTAATGGGAAATACACAAAATTATGTCAACATTATTTTGAAGAAAAATACAATTTCGGAAAA
This sequence comes from Polaribacter cellanae, assembly GCF_017569185.1. Lineage (NCBI taxonomy): Bacteria > Pseudomonadati > Bacteroidota > Flavobacteriia > Flavobacteriales > Flavobacteriaceae > Polaribacter > Polaribacter cellanae. The sequence goes on from NZ_CP071869.1 coordinate 3,914,272, forward strand.
TGTTTATTAACCACTTCTTGTACGGATGCTTTAGAAATGGCCGCTATTTTAGCAAATATACAGCCGGGAGATGAAGTTATTATGCCATCATACACTTTTGTATCTACCTCTAATGCTTTTGTTTTAAGGGGCGCAAAAATTGTTTTTGCTGATAGTAGAAAAGATCATCCAGGGATTGATGAGGCTAGTATAGAATCTTTAATAACTGAAAAAACAAAAGTGATTGTTCCAGTTCATTACGCAGGTGTTGCGTGTAATATGGAAAAAATAATGAACTTAGCAACTAAATATAATTTATTGGTTATTGAAGATGCAGCACAAGCTATAGACAGTTACTATACGTTTAGTGATGGCTCAAAAAAAGTATTAGGTAGTATTGGCCATTTAAGTGCTTTTTCTTTTCACGAAACTAAAAATATTATATCTGGAGAGGGAGGAATGTTGGTTGTAAATGATTTAAAATTTTCAAATCGTGCTGAAATAATATGGGAAAAGGGTACTAATCGATCTGCATTCTTTAAAGGTGAGGTAGATAAATATGGTTGGGTAGATATAGGTTCCTCTTTTTTACCTTCAGAAATTATTGCCGCTTTTTTGTGGGCACAGCTAGAAAACTTAGAGAAGATACAAACTAAAAGAATAGGTATTTGGAACAATTATTATTTTGGGTTAGAGAAATGGGCAAAAAAAAATGATGTAATATTGCCTTATAGGCCAGATTATTCTACAAATAATGCGCACATGTTTTACCTTGTTTGTAAGAGCATTGAACAAAGAACAATTTTAATAAAGAAATTAAAAGAGCACGGCATATCTGCAGTATTTCATTATTTAAGTTTACACGAAAGCCCTTTTTATCATTCTAAACACGATGGTAGAGCTTTGCCTAAATCAAATCACTATTCAAATTGTTTGGTTAGGTTGCCTTTATTTTATGAATTAAAAGAAGAGGATATAAAAAAAATAATAGATATTATTACTACTATATAATGATAATACACATTGCGTCTGACGAAAAGTTTATAAATAGTGCTTATTGGCAATTTAACAATATTGGAGAAAAAGAAAATATATTTTATATACTTGTACAAGATGTTGATAAAAAACTAAAGCATGTAAATATTGAGGACGGTATGAATTTAGTTTCTTTAAATATAAGAAACTTAAAAATTTTAGGAAAATCATTAGATAAGGCAACTTTAGTATGTTTCCATGGTTTAGATTATTATAGTAGTATCGTTTTAAATAATTTACCTAGAAATCAAAAAGTACTATGGATATTATTCGGCAAAGAAGTACATAATAATTCTCATCTGCTAAACACAAAAAAAAATATTGGAGAAAAAACATACGCTAAATTTTTGTCTAAAAATATCTTGGATAGATTGAAGGGGAAATATAAAGATTATTTTAGAGGGGTTTACTACCGTATAAGAAATAAAACAGGAAGCCCTTTTTATGAAATAACAAAAGCCATGAAAAGAGCAAATTATTGTGGTATTTTATACAAAGAAGAATTTCAATTAGTAAAAGAGAAGCTTAACACTAAAATAGAATATATTAAATTTTCTTATTATCCAATTGAAAAAATGATTGGTGATATAAATTCAAAAATTTCAGGTATAAATATTCTGTTAGGTAATTCAGCAAGTACCACTAATAATCATTTAGAGGCTTTTGATATGTTAAAAAAAATGAATCTTGATGGACGTAAAATTATTACACCTTTAAGCTATGGAGATAAAAATTATAAAAATGAAATAGAAAAAAAAGGGAAGCAAATACTAAAAGATAAGTTTAAGCCATTAGTAAATTTTATGCCATTACATAAATACAATGCATATGTTCAAAATTGTAGCATCGTAATTATGAACCATTATAGGCAACAAGCTGTAGGAAATGTACTTGCAATGTTGTGGATGGGCTCTAAAGTATATTTAGATAAAAGAAATACATTATATCATTACCTTAAAAGAATAGGAGTAAATATATATGAAATTTCAAAAGATTTTATTCCAGAAAATAAAGAAGCTTTAAACAGTTTAACAGTAGCCCAGCAAGAACATAACAGAGCGTGTTTAAAAGAAGAAATTAATAAAGAAGTACTTTTAAATGATTTAAAAATAGCGATTAATAGTGTTATATGTCGTTAAAAAAACAAGTTACAAAAGGGGTTAAATGGACTACTGCCAGTTCTATTGTTTTAGCTATTGTAGCCATTCTTAAAATTTCTGTTTTAGCACGTTTCTTGGATAAAGCAGATTTTGGTTTAATGGCGTTAGTTACCTTTGTAATGAGTTTTATGGAACTATTTAATGACATGGGGTTAAGTTCTGCAATTTTACATAAACAGGATATTACAAAAAAGCAGTATGCTAGTTTATATTGGATTAATTGGTGTGTTAGTTTGCTTTTATTTGGATTGCTTTATTTGCTTACTCCCTATGTAGCTTCATTTTATGAACAACCACTTTTGAATACGCTAATTCCTCTTATAGGAATAAATTTGTTATTATCAGGTTTAGGAAGGCAATTTAAAACAATACAGCAAAAAAAAATGCTCTTCAATTTAATAGGCATAATAGAAATTGTAGGAGCTTGTTTTTCGTTAATAATTGCAATATTTCTAGCGATTAAAGGTTATGGAGTTTTCTCATTAGTATATTCACTTATATTCCAATCTCTATTTACAAATATATCTTTTTTTATTATAGGTATAAAACAACAAGGACTTATATTCCATTTTAAATTTATAGAAATACAAAGTTTTATTAAGATTGGTATTTATCAAGTCGGAGGACAAATTATAAATTATTTTAATAGAGATTTAGATATTTTATTAATAGGAAAGCTATTCTCAGCTGATGCATTGGGAGGCTATAGTTTAGCAAAACAATTAGTTTTTAGACCAGCACAGTTAATTAACCCTATTTTGGTAAAAGTTGCTACTCCTACGCTGGCATTATTCCAAAAAGATATTAATGAATTAAAAAAAGCGTATTTAAGATTAATAAACATTGTAGCATCAATTAATATTCCTATTTATTTTGGAGTCATTATATTTGCATCGTTCATTGTTCAAGTTTTATATGGTACTGGTTTTGAAAATATAGTAATTATTGTTCGAATTTTATCTGTTTATATGATATTTAGGTCTCTTGGTAACCCAATAGGTAGTTTAGTTGTAGCGACAGGTAGAACAGATTTGGAGTTTGTTTGGAATGTAATAGTTTTATTAATTACTCCGCTTTTTATCTATTTAGGTTCCCGATTTAGTATTGTTGGGGTAACAATTGGTGTTACACTTTCAATGATAATTTTATATTTACCAGCTTGGAGGTTACTTGTATTTAAGTTAACTAGAGCAAGTTTTTTAGAATATTTTAAAGCTTGTTTTAAGATGAATTTTAATTTTTTAGGATTACTTAAAAATAAGTTTAATTAATTTTAAGATAATAGTTCCAATTGCAAGAAAAAGAATAGATATCTAATGACTTTCAATCAAAGAAGAAAAAAAAGGGATTTTAATAAACCAGTAGCACCTGCGTTAATATTTAATGTTTTTTTTGTATTGAGTTTTCTATTTTTTTTTGTTAACATAAGGTCTAATTTCTTTGGTAATTTTATTGTTTTTTTACATTTTATAACGTCTATTTTAAGTATCGTAACATTAATATTAGTTTTATGTTTATGGTCCCTAAAAATTGGTATAAAAAAAACACAAATGAAAGATTTAGACTATGGTTTTAGTATCGAGACAAAAAAAACAGGAAAAATAAATAATAGAATACATTTTGATAAAGTTGTAAAATTATTAACAGTTCGTTTACAAGAAATTAAATTTATATTGAATGGTTCATTTAAAATTTATATTTAATGAAATTACCAAATATTCTTTTTTATATATTTCTTTTCCTTGGTTTCTTCTTACCAAGCAATAGTAGTTATTATATTTCAATTGACGGAGTATTATTAAGTATTAATGAAATATCGTTCTTCTTGTTACCAATTATCAATTTATTTTGTTCTTCAAAAAATAAATTTTTAGTAACTAATTTTAAACTAAAAAGAAATATTTTTTTAGTTATTATTATTATAGTTTTTACAGAAGTAATTGTTAAGGGTTTAATATATAATCAAACAATTATTGAATCTTTCAAGGCTATACGAATAGGGTTGCCATTATTTTCCTCGTTAATACTTTTGTTTCAGGGTATAAGGGGTGATATTAAAATAATTTGGAAAGTCTTGTTAGTTGCTATAGGTATTTCTGTCGTTTTATCAATAATTTCTATTTATTTCCCTTTACCTATTTATTATGACATAGAAAATGGACAAAATTTTTTATCTAAAAACAACGGAAGAATAATTAACTCGAATGCCTCTTTTGGATTAATTGGCATTTATTTATTATTATCAAAAAAGCAGAAATGGTACAGTAGCGGTAAATTGGTAAAATTCGTATCTGTTTTAAGTATTATATCATTGATGCTTTCTTTTAACAGAACTTTTTTAGCAATTCTAATTATAGAAATTTTATACTTAGTTAAAAAAACATTTTCAGTTAGAAAATTAATTAAAACCTTCTTATTAAGCGCTAGTTTTATTTTACTTATTATATTGATTTATAATAACAATAAGATTATAAAGAATAGTGTAGATAAAAGAATTACTTCAATAGTACTTGGTGAAAAGACATTAAAATCTTCAACAATAGATGGTAACAGGCGAGTAATTTATGAAGGAGTACTAGACAGGTTAAACTCTGGGTATTTTTGGATAGGCTTACCAATGAAAAAACCCATTTTCGTTTGGTTAAGAAAATGGTCTACAGGTGAAGATAGAGAAATGAGCGTTACAGATACTTCAGTTATAACTTTTTTATTACGTTATGGTATTATACCTTTATTTCTTATAGTTCTCATTTTTAAGCAACTTTATAAGGTTTCACGTAATAATTTTTACAAAACTATTTTTGTGCTATATTTAATATCGTCATTAAATATAGATTCATTACTAAGACAAAACACAGTGTTCTTTTTAATAATTATTTTAATTATAACAAATGAAAAACTAAAGTATAAAAATGAAAAATATCTTATTTATAGCAAAAACAAATCTTAATAACGATGGTAGAATTTTAAATCAAATAAAAATATTAAAAGAAAGGTTCCCTGAAATAGTTATAGATTTTTTACTTTTAGAGGATAGTCCGACAACTATAAGTTTAGGAACTAACGTAAAAATTTACCCCATAAGTACTCTTTTTAGAAACAATTCATTATTAAGATTTTTAACTGTTTTAGAGTTTACGATTAAAACACTTGTTAAATTAATAAAAATAAAACCAAAACAAATTCATGTTCAGGACAGTGCTGTGGTTTTGCCAATTCTTATATATAAGTATTTTAAAGGAAGTCAGTTAAAGTTAATTTATGATGACCATGAAATACCAAATGAGAATGAAAATTTTCAATACCAGATTTTTAGTTTTTTAGAGGTTAAATTGATGAAGCAATCGACTCTTATAATTGAAGCAAATAGTGAAAGAGCCTCTGTTGTCTCAAAAATATATGGTATAAGTAAAGAAAAAATTAATTATTTTTTAAATTTACCTTATTACGAGAACTCTCAAGACAGCTCTACTGGAATTTCAGATGCAACTACTCGGTTAATATCTGAGATTGAAATAGCAAGTAAAGAAAAAAAAATAATTATGCATCAGGGGTCACTTGAAGTGGAGCGTGGAAGAGAAAAATTAGCTGCTTTTGCAAAAAAAAGACTTAGTAATTTTAAAATATTAATAATTGGTGTAAATGAAAAAGTTTTTTCAGATTTTATTTTTGAGTATAATTTAGATGTAAACTTGTTTATTTATGGAGGATATGTTGATTATAAAGATTTAAACTATGTTTGGGAAAAAGTAGATGCAAGTATAATTATGTATTTGCCAACTTATATTAATAATAAATTGTGTGCTCCAAATCGTTTCTATATTTCCTTAAAAAATAATGTACCAATTATTGTAAATGAAGATAACCCTGTGCTTAATAAAATGGTGAAAGAAATGAATTGTGGTAGGTTTATAGAAGAAATAAAAAGTAAAGATAATTTAGAAAAATTATTTAAAATTTCAATTTCAGAAAACGTCTTAGAAAGTTTAATTACTTCGGAAAAGACAAAATTTATTAAATATTATGAAAATTTATTATGATAATTTTCTTTTTAAATAAAAGTATAAAAAATATTTAGACTTAATGATTGAAATTAGCGTTATAATACCTACTTACGAGCCAAAAGAGTATTTAGATAAATGTTTAACATCTTTATTTAATCAGACCATAGAACCCAATTTGTTTGAAGTTATACTTGTATTGAATGGAGAAAAGTTACCTTATTTTACACAAATACTTAAAAAAATAGAAAATAAAAAAAATTTCAGATTGTATTATAATTCAATAAAAGGAGTTTCAAGTGCAAGAAACTTTGGAATCGAAAAAGCTAAAGGTAACTATATAACCTTTATAGATGATGATGACTATGTTTCTAATAATTATTTGCAAAGTTTATTAAAGAAAAAAAATAATAAAATTTCAATTGTACAAAGTAATTTTAAGACTGATTTAAATGGGCAAATTAATAATGATTACATTTCAAACGCTTATAATAGGATTAAAGGAAATTCTTATAATTTATTTACTTACAGGAAGTTTTTGTCAAGTGTGTGTGGCAAGCTAATCGATAAATCTGTAATTGGTAAAGATAGGTTTAATGTTAAACTACCAATTGCAGAAGACGCTGTGTTTCTTTTCAAATTATCAAATAAAATAAAGTTAATTGATTTTTCACCTGAAAACTGTATTTATTACAGAGTATTAAGAAAGGACTCTACAATTAGGAAGACTGTACCTTTATCTGCGGATTTAAAAAATTACATTGTTAAAATAGGTTTATTTTCTAAAATTTATTTTTCTTCAATAACTAAATACAGTTTCAGTTTCTACATCTCTAGAATTTTATCAATATCCAAGGTGCTTTTTTTTAGAATTAAATTACGGTTAAAAGGAAAATAATTTAATTAGATAAAAACGGGAAAATTATAACCCCGTTAATTGAAGAAAAATGGTTTTCTAGGTATTATGATTTTAAAGAGAAGTCAATAAGGCTTACATTTGCCTCTGAAGAAAATGTGTTTAATACTACAATAAGAATTCAAAATTAAATGAGAATACTACTTATTCACCAGTATTTTTTAGAAAAAGGAGATGGAGGAGGTTCAAGATTTAATGAGATGACTAAGATATGGGCTAACGAAGGTCATGATATCACAGTACTTTCAGGAATGGTCCATTATGCAACCGGGAAAAAAGCTAAAAGATATAAAGGAAAGTTTATATTTAAAGAAAAGCAATTCTATAAAAATGTAAACGTTTTAAGATGCCACGTTTCCGAGAGTTATAATGTAAATTTTATTGGAAGACTTTGGGCTTATTTTTCTTTTGTATTTTCAAGTATTTACGCGGGTTTATTTAAAACAAAAGAAAAATTAGACAACCCTAATATAAAAAAAATAATAAACTGGGATTTGCAATTTAATGAATTAGTAAATATTTTAAAGAAACATATTATATAGATTCAATATTCTATAAAAAATTAATAATTGGTCACGGTTAGTTTAAATATAATATAACCATGATTTGTTTAATAAAAAAATAAGAAAAAGTTTAAAAAAAAACATTATTAGTGCTATGAAAATACTATTTCTAACTTATTATTTCGAACCGGATTTATGTGCTGGCTCTTTTAGGAATACATCTTTATTTAAAGCTTTAGCTCCAAGACTTAAAAGTACAGATAGTATCGATGTAATTACAACTTATCCAAATAGATACGATTCTTACAAGGTTTCCGCAGATAAGATGGAAAAAAGAGGGGATAATATTACAATAAATAGAGTTCTTATTCCAGACCATAAAAGTGGTTTATTTGGACAAATAAAGTCTTTTAGAGTTTTTTATAATGAAGCTAAAAAAATAGCAAAAGATAAAAAATATGACTTCGTTTATGCTTCTTCCTCTAGATTATTTACAGCATTTCTTGGTGCAAAATTAGCTCGAAAAAATAAGGCAAAATTATATTTGGATATTCGAGATATTTTTAGAGAAAGTATTGTTGAGATTTTTAAAAACCCTGTAGTTAAAATCGGATTAGATTTTTTTCTAAAGCCTATTGAAAATTATACTTTTAAAAAGGCAAATCACATAAATTTAGTTTCAAAAGGTTTTGAAAGTTATTTTGTTAAATACAAGCAGTGTACCTTTTCATTTTTCACAAATGGAATCGATACTGTTTTCTTAAATAAGAATATAGAAACGGCTATTGAAGATAAAAAACTTAAAACAATTGTATATGCAGGTAATATTGGAGAAGGACAAGGTTTGCATATTATTTTACCAAAAGTAGCAAAAGCTTTTCCAGAAAAATATAAATTTGTTGTTTATGGAGATGGAGGGGCTAAGCAAAAGTTAATGTTGGCAATAAAAGAAAAGGGAGTAAAGAATATAGAAATAAAAAAACCTATTAACAGAAAGTTATTGATAGAAGAGTATCAAAAAACAGATTTTTTGTTTCTTCACTTAAATAAATATAAAGCTTTTGAAAGAGTTTTACCGTCTAAATTATTCGAATATGGTGCTTTTGATAAGCCTATAATTGCAGGGGTGGGTGGTTATGCCTCTGAGTTTCTTGAAGAAAATTTATCGAATGTGATTTTATTTGAACCAGGAAATGTTAAAGAGTTTATAGTTTCTTTAAAAAAGTATAAATATAAAAAAGAATTAAGAAATGCCTTTGTAGATAATTACTCAAGAGAAAAAATTAATATTTTAATGTCAGAATCTATAATTAGCGCTTATGAAAATACTAATAACAGGGAATAAAGGTTTTGTTGGTGGAAATTTAACGACATTTTTACTTCAAAATAGTAAGCAAATTATAGGAGTGTCTAGATCTCCCTTGAAAAGTGAGGTGCATTACAAGGCTTTAGATTTAGATATTTTAAATAATGTAAAAGGGATTGTCCACTTAGCGGGTAAAGCACATGATTTAAAAAAAACATCCGAAGATGCCGAATATTTTGAAGTGAATACAGAATTAACAAAAAAAATCTTTGATAAATTTTTAAAAAGTAGCTGTGAAGTTTTTATATACATGAGTTCAGTAAAAGCAGTGGCAGATGTTGTTGATGGAGTTTTAGATGAAAACGTATTACCAAACCCAATAACTGTTTACGGAAAGTCTAAATTAGCGGCAGAGAAATATATCTTATCAAAAGAGATTCCAAATAACAAAAGAGTTTATATTTTAAGACCCTGCATGATTCATGGACCTAATAATAAGGGGAATTTAAATCTTTTGTATAGTTTTGTTTCCAAAGGAATACCATATCCATTTGGAAAATATAAAAATAAAAGATCTTTTGTTTCTGTAGAAAATTTATGTTTTATTATCAACGAAATTTTAGACAATAGAGAAGTAAAATCGGGTATTTATAATATTGCAGACGATACTTCTTTATCTACTGTAGATTTGGTTAAAATAATGGGAGATGTTTTAAATAAACCTTCAAAAATTCTAAATTTACCAAAATCATTAATTCGTCTTTTAGCTAAAGTTGGAGATGTTTTACCATTGCCTTTAAATTCAGAGAGGCTTCAAAAACTTACTGAAAATTACGAAGTGTCTAATTTAAAAATAAAAAAAGCAATTCAAAAAGAACTACCTTTATCGTCGGAAGAAGGAATTAAAAAAACCATTTCTTCATTTTAAATTATGAAAACCTATTTACTCGTTTTAATTATTCTATGTGCTCTTTCTTACTTGTATTTAAGGTTAGCAGTTAAATATAAGATTATAGACAAACCCAACAAAAGAAGTTCTCATAAGAAAATAACAGTTAGGGGAGGAGGAATTCTTTTTCCTATAGCTATAATTTTATTTTTCTTATTTAACAATTTTCAATACCCTTATTTTTTTACCGGTGTAATTGCTATTTCAATTATTAGTTTTCTTGACGATATTTATACTCTAAGTTCTAAGATCCGATTTCCATTTCAAATGATAGCAATTTTTCTTATTTTGTACCAAGTAGGAGTGCCTTTTGAGCCTTTTTATGTTTTTGTTTTTTACTTAATATTTGGGGTAGGTATTGTAAATATGTTTAATTTTATGGATGGTATTAATGGTATTACTGGCTTATACAGCATTTCAGTTTTACTAGGTTTCTATTTAATAAATTGTAATGAAGGTCTAATAAACTCGAATCTAATTATATATTCTTTAATAGCTCTTTTAATTTTTGGTTTTTATAACTTTAGAAAAAAAGCACTTTTTTTTGCTGGAGATATAGGTAGCATAGCCATTGGTATGTTAATCTTTTTTTTAGGAATGTATTTTACCTTTTATTTGTCTTCTCCATTAATTCTTTTATTAGTTATAGTATATGGTGCAGATTCAGGGAATACTTTAATCTACAGAAAATTTTTCACTAAAGAAAGTGTTTTAGAGCCTCATAGGCATCACATTTATCAAAAATTAGTAGACAATAAATGTATGTCTCATCTACAAGTTTCTGCAGTATATGCAATGATTCAAATAGTAATTAATGTTCTTATTTTTAAAACGTATCGCTTAGAGCTACAAACTCAATTTATTATTTTTATATCTTTAATTTTAGCATTTATACTTTTATATATTTATTTGTTTATAAAATTAAAACGAAAAAAAATATCTAATGGATAATAGAATATTTTTATCTAAATCTAATGTTCCCTTAAAAAACTTAAATTTATTAGAAGATAATAATATCTTAGAATTCGAAAAATTATTGGAAAAGTATTTTGGTGAAGAAAAATCGGTGTTGGCCGTTAATTCAGGAACATCTGCAATACACTTATCTTTACTTTTAGCAGGAGTTAGCAAGGGAGATGATGTAGTTTGCCAAAGCTTTACTTTTTCGGCGTCTGCCAATCCAATTATTTACCAAGGAGCGAATCCCATATTTATAGATAGTGAAATAGATACTTGGAATATGTGTCCTTTTTATTTAGAAAAAGCCATAAAACACAGAATAAAAAATGGAAAAAAACCAAAAGCTATAATTTTTGTTCATTTGTATGGTATGCCTGCTAAAATTGAAGAAATTTCTCTAATTGCAAAAAAATACAATATCATTCTAATTGAAGACGCAGCAGAAGCCTTAGGTTCAACATATAAAGGACAAAAATGTGGAACTTTTGGAGATTTTGGAATTATATCTTTTAATAACAATAAGCTTTTAACAACATTTGGTGGTGGAGCATTAATTTGTAAGGATGTTAAGCAAAAAGAAAAGGCTTTTTTTTTCTCAACTCAAGCAAGAGATCAAGCTCCTCACTATCAACATTCACAAATTGGGTATAATTATAGAATGAGTAGTGTTTTAGCTGGTATTGGTAGAGGTCAAATGAGTTTTTTAAACGAATACCTTTCCTTTAGAAGAAGTGTTAATCAATTTTACAAGAGTATTTTTAAAGATATTGATGGAATATATGTTTTTGAAGAGTCAAATAAAATTTTGTTTTCAAATCATTGGTTGAGTTGTATTATTGTTAATGAAAAAGAAGCTGGTTTTGCATCTGAAGATATACGCTTACAGTTATTAGAAGACAATATAGAATCAAGACTTTTATGGAAACCAATGCATTTGCAACCAATTTTTAAAGAAGCTCTCTATTTTGGAGGATCTATTTCAGAAAATTTATTTAAACAAGGTCTTTGTTTACCTTCAGGTTCAAATCTTACTAAAAATCAACTTAAAAGAATTTCTATTTCTATAAAGAAATTATTGTAACTTCGCATTATTCTTTACTATTGCTAACAAGATGATTAGAAATTTTTTTTTAAAAGCATTAAATAAGTATGCATCCAAATGGATTGTATTATGTATTGATATTTTATTAATTTGTTTTGCGTTTATCGTAGCTTATGCAATTCGCTTTAATATAAGTTTTAATTTTAACACTTCAAACCTTCAAGCACAATTGCCTGTTGTGGCTATAGTTGCTTTAATCTGTTTTCTTTTTGTAGGGTCTTACAAAGGTATTATCAGACACACAGGAACAAAAGATGCTTTCAATGTTTTCTTTGGAGTCACTATTTTTTCAGTATTTATAGTTTTTTTGGTAGTTATAAACCAATTCTTTTCTATTTATACAGGTTTTACAATTCCAAAATCTATCGTATTAATTCATTATTTAGTATCTGTTTTTTTATTGATAATAAGCAGGTATATATTTAAAGCTTTTTATGAAGTTATTTCTACTGAATTAAAATCCATAACAAACGTTCTAATATATGGAGCAGGTGACTCTGGTTTAGTTACTTATGGAGCAATTAATCGAGAAAGAGAGAATAACTACGATGTTTTGGGGTTTATTGATGATAATTCAAATAAAATAGGAAAAAAAATAGACCGAATTAAAATTTATGACCCTGCTAAAATCGACGAAGAATTTATAGATTATCATGATATTGATGAGGTTATTATTTCTATTCAAAATATAAAACCTAATAGACTTTTAGAAATTACAGATAAATTACTTGCCTTAGGAGTAGAAGTTAAAATTGTGCCACCATTATTCAAGTGGATTGGAGGAGATTTACAGGCTAATCAAATCAAACAAATTAATATTGATGATTTATTAGGGAGAGATCAAATTTCTATAGACAACCCTATTGTTAAAAGAGAGGTTAATAATAAGGTAGTTATCGTTACTGGTGCAGCAGGGTCTATAGGAAGTGAGATATCAAGGCAATTAGCCTCATATCAGTTGAAAAACTTGATATTAGTAGACCAAGCAGAATCCCCTTTATATGACTTACAACAAGAGTTAATACAAAAAGGCATAAACGATTTTATCGCAATTGTAGCCGATGTTCGAGATATAATTAGAATGGAAGAAATTTTTAAAAAATTTCAACCAGAAAAAGTGTTTCATGCAGCAGCATATAAGCATGTGCCATTAATGGAGCACAGTCCTTACGAGGCTATAAAAATTAATGTTTGTGGAACAAAGAATATTGCAGACTTGTCACTAAAATATAAAGTGGAAAGATTTGTTATGGTTTCAACAGATAAAGCTGTAAACCCTACTAATGTAATGGGGGCATCAAAACGTGTTGCCGAAAAATATATTAGTTGTTTAAGTAAAGAATCTAAATTCACAAAGTTTACAATAACAAGATTTGGAAATGTTTTAGGTTCCAATGGATCTGTAATTCCTTTGTTTAAGAAACAAATTGAAAATGGAGGGCCTCTTACGGTAACACATCAAGATATTACCAGGTATTTTATGACAATTCCTGAAGCTTGTCGATTAGTGTTGGAAGCAGGAACCATGGGAATAGGTGGAGAAATTTATATTTTTGACATGGGGAAATCTGTAAAGATTTTTGAGATGGCAAAAAGAATGATTTCTCTTTCAGGATTAAATTATCCAGAAGATATAGATATAAAGATAACAGGCCTAAGACCTGGTGAAAAATTATATGAAGAATTGTTAGCAAATGGAGAAAATACTAAAAAGACTTACCATGAAAAAATAATGATTGCAAATTCTCCAGATATGGAACACGCAAGTGTAAAAGCTCAAATTGAAAAATTATGTGTTGGGAATTTTCAATTAAATAATTATGCAATTGTAGAAGCCATAAAAGAAATTGTACCAGAGTATGTTTCTAAAAATTCTATCTATGAAAAATTAGATATTAATAATTAAGATTTCAATTAAAAAATGCTATTTTTGCGATAAATTATTGTAATAAATATGTCTTTAAAGAAATCTATATTATTTCTTGCGGTTTTAGTAAGTTTAACCTCTTGTGTTTCAAATAAAAAAATTGCTTATTTTCAATATGATGAAATAGACCAAGCGAAAGTAAGTAACAACTACAAAACCATCTTTAAACCAGATGATTTACTGCAAATTACCATTTCTTCTGAAGATTTAAAAGCAGTAAAACCTTTTAATTTGCCAGCAGTAACATTTAACACAACAACAGATGCTGTGGTTGGGCAGCCAAGACAGCAGTCTTATTTAATTGATAGTAAAGGAGAAATTGACTTTCCTATTTTAGGAAAATTAAAAATAGGAGGGTTAACAAGAGAGGAAACAATACATTTGTTAAAATCTAAATTAGATCCAGATTATGTAAAAGACCCTAATATAAACATCCGTATTTCTAACTTTAAAATTTCGGTTATGGGAGATGTAAAAAAACCAGGTACTTATAATATTCCAAATGAGCGTGTAAGTATAATCGATGCGATAGCATTAGCTGGAGATTTAAATATATCTGGAAGAAGGGATAATGTAATGATTCAAAGAGAGATTGATAATAAGAAAATACAATATAGAGTAGATTTAAGGTCCAATAAACTAAATACCTCTCCTGTTTTCTATTTACAACAAAACGATATTGTGTATGTAGAACATAATAATGCTGCAATCCAATCGGCTTCTTACAATCAAAACACAGGACTTTTCATTTCAATAGGTTCTGTTTTAATTTCTTTAATCGCTGTTTTAACGAGATAGACCATGCAAAAACATAATGATATTATAAACTCTCATATTGAAGAAAACGATACAATAAACATTAGAGAGGAGATAGAGAAATATGCACTTCATTGGAAATGGTTTGTTATTGGTGTTATTTTAGCAATTATAGGAGCTTTTTTATATTTGAGATATACAACGCCACAATACAATGCATCTGCTACAATTATGATTAAAGACAATCAAAAGTCTGGTATATCGCAAGAATTATCTGCCATTGCAGATTTGGGAATTGTAGGAACAGGTTCTGTCAACAATACAGACAACGAAATAGAAATTATAAAATCTCGAAAAATTATTGGTCAAGTTGTAGATTCTTTAAATTTAGACATTGCTTATTTTAGAGAAGGTAGGATAAAGAAAACTGAATTATATAAAACTAGCCCAATTAGATTAGTGTTTTTATCAAAAGACTCTACTTTTACTAATAAAGACACTTTAATTACAGTTTCATTTAAAGATAAAAATGAATTTTATTTAAAAAATATTGACAAAGAAATTATTTCAACGCATCAATATAATGAAGTTGTTAGCTCTAAAATTGGGGAGTTTAAAATCACGAAAGATTCAATAACAGATGATGATGAATCTGATGTCTTTATCACGATTAATAAGAGATCTAAAATTATTGATGGATATAGAAAAGGTGTTAATATTAATCCAATTGGGAAGAACTCAAGTGTTCTCTCACTTTCCATTAATAATACAGTTCGAGAAAAAGCAGAAGATTTTCTAGATGAATTGGTAAAACAATACAATTTAGATGCGATAAACGATAAAAGTGAGGTTTCTAAGAAAACAAAAGAATTTTTAGAAGAAAGATTAGCGAAAGTATACTTAGACTTGGCATCTATACAAGATTCTGCTAAAAATTATAAAAAAGACAATAGAATAACAGGTCTTTCAAAAGAAGGTGAGTTGGCTTTAGAAAATGCTTCTAAAAACAATGAAAAATTAATCGATTTAAAAATTCAACTAACATTAGCAGAGTCCATTGCGAATAATTTAAAGAAAAATAGTTCTTCGGATAAAACACTACCTCAAAACTTAGGTTTTTCTGACGTTAGTATCACTTCTTCTATTGAGAAATATAATGAATTGGTGTTAACAAAAAATAGGTTAACCATTAATGCAGGTGAAAAAAATCCAGGGGTTTTACAGCTAATTTCTGAGATTGAAAATCTAAGATTAAATTTAAGGAAAAGTATTGATAACTTAATTTTCTCCTTAAAGTCAGAGTTAAATAGTTTACAAAAGGCTGCTACTTTAGTTAATAATAAAGTTTCTTCAATTCCTTCTATAGAAAGAGGTTATATTGATATTGCAAGACAACAAGAAATTATAGCAAATTTATATTCGTATTTGTTAAAAAAGAAAGAAGAAACAGCTATATCTTTAGCAGTTACTGTACCAAATGCAAAAATAATTGATGTTGCTTACAGTTCAGAAAAACCAGTTTCTCCAAAGAAAAAAATTATTTATTTAGCGGCATTACTATTAGGTTTTCTAATCCCTTTTATTATTATTTATTTGAAAAATTTATTAGATACTAAAATTCATAATAAAAAAGATGTTGAAGCAGCTCTATCCGTTCCTTTTCTTGGAGACATTCCAAAATCTGAAAGCAATGAGAAAGTTATTGTAAGTCATGATGCTAGGTCAAGTGGTTCTGAAGCATTTCGTTTAATAAGAACGAACTTAGATTTCATGCTTGCGAACAATACAAAAAATAGTAAGTTTGTCTTTATTACTTCTACTACAAGTGGAGAAGGAAAATCTTTTATCTCCATTAATTTAGCAGCTACTTTAGCGCTTTCAGGAAAAAAAGTGTTATTAATGGGTATGGATTTACGAGCACCAAAAGTAACAGAATATTTAGGGATAGAAAGTAGAAAAGGGGTTACGAATTACATTACAAATAATAATTTAACTTTAGATGATATTAAATTTACTATTCCAGAAGCTAAAGGATTAGATATTATTTCTTCTGGAGCAATTCCGCCAAATCCGGCTGAATTATTAGCGAGTAAAAGTGTTGAAAATTTATTCAAAGAAGTTAGAGATTTAGATTATTACGACTTTATTATCGTTGATACTGCTCCAGTTAACCTGGTAACAGATACGCTTTTAATTTCTAAATATGCAGACATGTTTTTATATGTAGTAAGAGCAAATTATTTAGATAAAAGGTTATTAGCTGTGCCAGAAGAGTTGTATAAGAATAAAAGATTACCAAATATGTCTATCGTTTTAAACGATACAGATCCAAAGCGAAGTTATGGTTATGGATATGGTGGATATGGTTATGGGTATCTTTCCGAAGATGAAACAAAACCTTGGTATAAAAAGATGTTTTCTAAATAGAAATATTTTTTAGTTAAATACTTTACCATTATTAATCAATAGTTTCTCAATTTTTGTATAATTTTTTTTCGTTCCAATCTTTTTAAGTAATTCTAAATGCTGATTGTGATGCGTGTCTGAACCTACAAAATCGTACATATTTGCCTTTAAAAGTTCATGACTAATTTTTTGAACATTTTTTCCATATTGCTCCGTTAATGAAAGCAAGTTCAATTGAAACAAACAACCCGCCTTTTTAAGTTTGTAAAAGTTGTTGAAATCGTTATGATAAAAATTATATCGTTCAGGATGTGCCAATACAGGTTTGTAGCCTTTTAACTGAATTTCAAAAAGAATTTCATATAGATTAATAGGAGCATTAAAATAAGACATTTCCACTAAAACATAATTATCTTTTAAAGTAAGAATGTCATTTTTTTCTAAACGAAAGCTAAATTGTTCATCCATCATATACTCTGCAGCAGCATTTATCTTAATATCTAAATAACCTTTTTCTTTTAAGGCACTTTGTACTTCAATAAGCTTACTTTTTATAGTTTCAGAAGAGTTTGGGTAAACATCACCTAAAACATGTGGAGTCGTTATAAAGTTCTTAATTCCATAAGAATACATCTTCAAAATTAATTCTAATGATTTTTTTAGGTTTTTTGCACCATCATCTATACCTGGTAATAAATGCGAATGGATGTCAATAAAATTATCAGAGAAAAAATCCGTTAAGGGTATTGTTTTCTTCTTTAAAAAAAGCATAAATTAAATTTTATCACAAATTTACAACATTTCAGATTATTTATGATAACGAAATCGATTGAAGTTTTAGTAATTATTGCCAAAATGCTTCTGTTGTTATATATTTGATAATAAATACAAATAATATGATTTTAATTGCAGATGGAGGTTCTACCAAAGCAGATTGGATAGCCATAAATAAAGATAAAAACGAAGAATTTAGAGTAAGAACTTTAGGTTTAAATCCAGCTGTTGTTCCAGAAGAAGAATTGCATAATAGAATTATAAATATGTTTCAGTTAATAAACATTAAAGACGATGTTACTGAAATTCACTTTTATGGAGCTGGTTGTGGAACTCCTAAACCTGTTGATATTTTAAAAAAAATATTAGAATCTATTTTTATAAATGCAAAAGTTTTTATTGCGGAAGATATGTTGGCAGCAGTTTATGCAGCAACTGGTAAAAATCCTGGAATGGTTTGTATTTTAGGAACGGGATCTAATAGTTGTTATTTCGATGGTAATGAGATGCAGATGTTGGTACCTTCTTTGGGGTATATTTTAATGGACGAAGCAAGTGGTAATTATTTTGGTAAGAAGCTAATTGTAGATTATTTTTATGGTAAAATGCCAAAAGCAATTGCAGAAAAGTTTAACGAGGAGTTTAATTTAGAAGCAGATTATATCAAGAAAAATATATATAAAGAGCCAAACCCAAACATGTATTTAGCTTCTTTTGCAAAATTTATGTTCGACTTTAAAGACGAAAAATATATTAAAAGAATTATTAAAAAAGGGTTTCAAGAATTTTTTAAATATAGAATTTTACCTTACAACATTAATAATGAAACTAAAATTTATTTTATAGGTTCTATTGCGCATTATTTTAGAGATATTTTAGAGAAAATTGCTCGAAAAAATAATTTACAATTAACAGATGTTATCCAAAGACCTATTGACAATTTATTAGAATACCATAGAAATAATATCAACTAATAAAGTCGAGAATTCTTTCTAATTGCATACCTCTAGAACCTTTAATTAAAATAGACTGATTTTCCAGAGGTTTTTTTATGATGTATAGTTTCAAACTTTCAAACGTTTTAAAGGTTTTGTTTTTGGTTTTAGTCTTGTGGAATAACTCCCCAACATACAATATGTTTTTAAAGGAATAACTATCACACAAATCTACAATTGCTTGGTGTTCTTTAGAGCTATCTTTTCCTAATTCGAACATGTCTCCTAAAATAACTGTTTTATCTGTTTCTTTTAAAAGTAAGAAATTATCCAAAGCAGCTTTCATGCTAGATGGATTTGCATTATAGGCATCTAAAATAATTGTATTACAAGTTGTTTTTATAATTTGAGAACGATTATTTGTCGGAGAATACTTTTCTATTGCTTTTTTAATAATTTCATCAGAAATATTAAAATAACTACCAAATGTTATAGCAACTGCAATGTTTGTATAATTATATTTTCCAATTAAGTTGCTGGAAATATTTTTAGAATTGTAAGTTAGTTTCACAAATGGGTTTGCTTCCAAAAATTTAATTTTATCAGAAAAAAGAACGCTGTTACAGTTTGCAGTTTTTTCCATTTGAATGCAATCATTAGGGTTTACAAAAGCGGTTTTTTTATTTTTAATCAAGTAATTATACAATTCACTTTTGCCTTTTATAACACCTTCCATTCCTCCAAAACCCTCTAAATGTGCTTTTCCAAAGTTTGTAATATACCCAAAATCTGGTTGAGCAATCGAACATAAAAATGCTATTTCTTTTTGGTGATTTGCACCCATTTCAACAATACCAATTTCTGTACTTGGAGTTATAGATAGTAAAGTTAGTGGAACTCCAATATGGTTGTTTAAATTACCAGCAGTGGCAGTAGTTTTATATTTTTCTGAAAGCACACAATTTATAAGTTCTTTCGTAGTCGTTTTTCCATTACTGCCTGTTAAACCAATAATGGGAATGTTTAATTGAATTCTGTGATATTTTGCTAAATTTTGTAATGTTTCTAATACATTATCAACTAAGATGGTTTTATTTTCAATTTCGTAATCTGGTTCATCTATTATAGCATATTTAGCTCCTAATTCTAAAGCTTTTTTTGCAAATTTATTTCCATTAAAATTATTGCCCTTTAATGCGAAAAAAATAGTGTTAGAACGAATTTTTCTAGTATCTGTATCAACTAAATAATGTTCTGTATATTTTTTGTAAATATCTTTTATGCTCATCTTTTAAATCTCAAATATAATTTTTTTAGGTATTTTTCTTTTGGAGAGCTCGAAAGTTTTTTTAGAAAGTTTCGAGAGAGGAAAAATAAAAAACCTCATTGTAAAGATAACAATGAGGTTGTAAATATTCTAAAGATACATTAAATTATCTAGTTGAGGTTCTTTTTTTTCTTTTCTTGTAAGTCATTGGACCTAATTTATCTGTAACACATCTAAAACCAATGTAGTTTGTAGCCATATATTCTGGTAAATATCTTCTTTGAGCTGGGTCTAACCAATATTCTCTATCGGACCAAGAGCCACCTTTGTAAACTCTTGTTCTATCACTAATTAAAGTTGTTCTGTTTTTTGCATCTGTAGCAATAATATCTTTTCCTGTAATAGAATCTCTTATCCTCATTGGTCTTTTTGGAGAGTTGTACATACTAGGTCTAGATGCAAATCTCTCTTCGTCATCTTCGAAATAACGTGTAGAGTTTAAATCTCCATCTCCAATATTTGCATTTTCTGCTTTCGAGAAATTTGTTCTAAAAGTAGCATCGTCTTTTGTGATTGGAATGTATTTTATAGAACCAGGAAGCTGTTTTGGTATAATTCTGCCATTTGGTAAAGTATCATATTCAACTTGTGCATTTTCATCTCCAACAATAACAACTTGCCCATTTTCATTAATCATTTTCTTGGTAAATAAATTACCTCTAAAATAGTTAAAGTCATTTGCTTCGTTATCTATAATTGGTCTATAAACATCTGCCACCCATTCTGCAACGTTTCCAGACATGTCATATAAACCGAAAGCATTTGGAGGGTACGATTTTATACGAATTGGAATATCAGACCCATCTGAACTCCAGCCAGGTAAACCACTATAGTTTCCATTCCCTTGTTTAAAGTTTGCTAATTGGTTTCCTCTAAAGCGTTTTTTCTTTTCTCTAGTATATTTTCCATTCCAAGCATACTTCTTTCTACCTCTAATATTGTTGTATTCTCTGTTTTCAATAATTGCTTTTGCAGCAAATTCCCATTCTGCTTCTGTTGGTAATCTAAATTTTTGTTGAAGAATTCCATCTGCTTTTGTAATTTTTCTTCCTTGAAAAGAATTTGATTTAGCACTAGAAGATTTTCCTCTTACTCTAACACCTTTTTTATAAATAGTAGTATCTCCTTCAAATAGTTTAGAGTCGTCCACTAAAAAAACATCAGTGTCAAAAAAGTTTCTTACAGAATCTTTTTCAAAAATATTTTCGATATGTCCTTTTTCGATTAATGTTTTTAAGTTTACGGCATTTGTTCTCCATTTACAATATTCATTTGCTTGTAACCAGCTTACACCAACTACAGGATAATCTGCATATGCTGGGTGACGAAAATAATTTTCAGCTAAAAGGTCTGTATTCCCTAAACTCTTCCTCCAAACCAAAGTATCTGGTAAAACAGAGCTATAGATGTGCTTGTATTTTTCTTCAGAAGGAGGAAAAACATCTTTTATATATTGTACATATAAAAAATATTCCGAATTTGTAACTTCTGCTTCATCCATAAAAAACGAACGAACGTGCATTTTTTTTGGAGTTGTATTCCAATCGAACATAACATCGTCTTGCACTTCTCCCATTGTAAAGGTACCACCTTCAATCTCTACCATTCCTAAAGGTGGTTTTTGACCCTTGAAAGAACTAGAACGAATATAATTACCATTTTTAGGGTCATTAAAAGATAAACCTGTTAAACGAGATTTACCAGCATTTGATCTATTACAATTTGCTAAAAGCAATGTTGTTAGAGCAATTAAAGTTATTTTTAAGATATTTTTCATTTCCAAATTGAAAATTATTTATGATTTTTCTTATTTGCGATGCAATTTACAATAATTATACTTTCAAGCAAGTAAATAATAAAATTTAACGCATCAATTTTTTGTTCACTTTTTATTAAACGAGTACAATTTAAATTTAGTATAATTTATCTTTGTAACCATGTAAAATATCTGTAATTTATTTGCGTTATTTGAATATATTTTATGAAAAGACTTTTACAACTATTTTTATTTATCTTAGTTATTCCTTTTTCCAAGGCACAAACGACTACTTCTGTTTTATCTTCTGGAAGTTGGTATAAGTTTTCTGTAGATACTACTGGGGTTTTTAAAATTGATAAAAATTTACTACAAAGCATTGGTATTTCTACAAATGATTTAAATCCGAAGAAAATTCATATATATGGTAATGGAGGTAATTTATTACCAGAGTTAAATAGCGATTTTAGATATGAAGATTTGCAAGAAAATGCCATTTTTATAGAAGGTGAAACTGATGGAAGTTTCGATAATAGCGATTTTATTCTCTTTTATGCAAAAGGACCTCATAGTTGGAATGTAAATACAACTTCAAAAACGGCAAAACATAATCAGAACATCTATTCAGATAAAGCCTATTACTTTATTACTGTTAACGAAACAGATGGTAAAAGAATTACAACAAAAGTACCGAATATAAATTCGTCTTCCTTAACCATAAACAAGTTCGACGATTTTACTTTTTTCGAAAAAGAAGAACTAAATATAATTGCAGCTGGCACACAATGGTTTTTTGATGATAATTTTAATGTTGAAAATACACAAAAATTTTCTATACCTTTTAAAAAGGCTTTAACGAATGAAAATATATCTTTTAAAATAAGAGCAGTTTCTACTTCTGCAACAGCTTCTAATATAACAGCGAATATCAATGGAGAACAGATTAGATTAGCGTTTTCTGGAACAAACCCAAGTGGAGCTAATTTGAATCTTTCAAAAGCAGAATCTAAAGAGCAAACAAAGTTAATTAATAATTCTAATGAAGCCATTAATGTAGAAATTACCTACGATAATGGAGGGAATCCATCTGCAAATACCTATTTAGATTATATTGAAATTGTTGGGAAAAAGAATTTGGTTGCAAATGGAAAGCAGTTTTCGTTTAGAAGTTTCGAGCAATTTGAAGCATCTGGATCCGTAACTTTCGACATTCAAAATAAAAATAATATTTTCCAAGTTTGGGATGTGTCCGATTTTCTTTCTCCAAAATTAATTACAAACGAAAGTACTGGAAACAACTTCACTTTTAAAGATCAAACAAGAGCTAGAGATAAAAATAATAAAGAGGTTTTAAGAGAATATGTAGTTTTAAATCAGTCTGATTTTTACATTCCAGAAACCGTGGAGAATTCTAAGGTTAAAAATCAAAATTTACATGCATTAAAAGATATTAATTATTTAGTAGTAACAAATTCAGAATTATCTTCTCAAGCACAAAGATTGGCAGATTACCACAAAAAGAATTCTGGTTTAACTACAAAAGTAGTAGTTTTAGATAAGATTTATAACGAATTTGCTTCAGGTTCTAAAGATATTACAGGAATTAGAGATTTTATAAAACACTTGTATAACAATTCGTCTGGAGATGGAAAATTAAAATATGTTTGTTTTTTTGGAGATGCTTCTTACGATTATAAAGATAGAGTTCCTGGCAACAACAATATTGTTCCAGTAAAATTATCAATAGACAGTTTTAATTTGGCAAGTTCTTATGTTACCGACGATTATTTTGTGATGTTAGACGATAATGAAGGAACCATGTCTCCATCACATACTTTAAACGTTGCCTCCAGTAGAATCCCAGTAAGTACAACAACACAAGCAAAACAAGTTGTAGATAAAATACTATCTTACTATAATAAAACAGCTATTGGAGATTGGCGCAATACAATTACTTTGTTAGCAGATGATGTAGATGATGATTTTGATATTCCTATACAAAGAGGTGTAGAGTCTATTGCAGACGAAATTAAAAACAACAAGCCCGTATTTAACATTAATAAAATTTATGCAGATGCTTATGTACAGGAAAATTCTTCTGGTGGAGAACGTTATCCAGAAGTAAATAAAGCAATTACAAATGCAATAGAAAAAGGTACTCTTGTTTTTGATTATTTTGGACATGGAGGAGAAGATGGTTTTGCTGCAGAACGAATTTTAGAAAAACCTCAAATACAAGACTTTAACAATCCAAACACATTGCCATTATTAATAACAGTTACCTGCGATTTTTCTAGGTTCGATAATCCAAATAGAATTACTGCTGGCGAACTTACATTATGGAACAAAAATGGAGGTGCTGCAAGTATGATAACTACTACTAGAGAAGTTTATATTTCAATGGGGCAATCTTTTAATGAAGAGTTCATTCGAATTTTATTTAAGTTTCCTAATAATGGTTTAATTCCTATTGAAGATTTAACGATTTCTGAAACTTTAATGAAAACGAAAAATAATTATTCAGGCTCATTTAAATTTCAAAAATTCTTTATTTATTCTTTCGGAGACCCAGCAATGAAACTAGCAGTACCAGAACCCAATGTTAGAATTGTAAAGATGAATGGTAAAGATATTACACAACCAACGATAAGAAAGCCAGATACTTTAAAAGCACTTTCTAAAGTAAGTTTTCAAGGAGAAGTTTTAGATAATTCAAACAATCTTTTAAGAAACTTTAATGGCACACTTTACACCACAGTTTACGATAAATCTGTAGATAGAGAAACTTTAGGAAACAATAATTTTAACGAAAAATTACCTTTTGATACACAAGACAGTAAACTGTTTAGAGGAAAATCTACAGTTGCAAACGGAATTTTTAGTTTCGATTTTATTGTTCCTAAAGATATTAAAATAGCTTATGGCAAAGGAAAGTTAAGTTTTTATGCAGAAAATAGAAAAACAGACAAAGCAGGTTTTAATAATAAAATAACTATTGGTGGAATTGACGAAAACGCTCCAGAAGATACAGTTGGCCCAGAAATTAAATTATTTATGAATGATGAATCTTTTATAGATGGAGCCAATACAAACGCATCACCTAATTTAATAGCAGTATTGTCGGACTCCAGTGGAATAAATACTTCTATTACAGCTGTAGACCACGATATTGTTGGAATTTTAGATGGAGATACCTCCAACCCAATTATTTTAAACGATTTTTATGAAACAGAATTGAATGACTTTACAAAAGGAAAAGTAACGTACAGATTACGAGATTTGGCAGTTGGTCCACATACTTTAAAAATAAAAGCCTGGGATACATACAATAACTCATCAGAAACCACGTTAAACTTCGTGGTTGTTAGTGATGCTATTTTAAATTTAGAAAACGTTTTAAATTACCCAAATCCTTTTGTAAATTACACCCAGTTTTGGTTCAATCATAACAAACCAAATGAACCTTTAGAAGTTCAAGTACAGGTTTTTACTGTTTCAGGTAAATTGGTAAAAACAATCAATCGAAACATACAAACAACAGGTAATTTATCTAGAAGTATTAGTTGGAATGGTTTAGACGATTTTGGAAATAAAATAGGAAAGGGAGTATATGTATATAAATTAAAAGTAAAATCTACCATAAGTAATTTAGTTTCCGAGAAATACGAGAAATTGGTAATACTTCAATAAATAGTATATTTGTAACAATTAATAAGATAATTATAAATGAAGAAATTAGGAATATGTTTAGTACTTTGTGTTTTAACAACATTAAAAATTAGTGCTCAAAGTACAATTAATACAGATAGAATTGGTGGAATAACAACAGCAGCCCCATTTTTACTTATTATACCAGATGCAAGAGCTGCAGGTATGGGAGATGTAGGTGTTGCAACAACAGCAGATGCTTTTTCTATGTTTCACAATCCGTCTAAAATGGCATTTAGTAACAGGCAAATAAAAACAGGAATTACCTATTCGCCTTGGCTACGTAATTTAACAGACGATATTTTTGTAGGAAGTGCTTCTTATATGAATAGATTTAGTGAAAATGCAGCTTGGGGTGCAGATTTTAAATATTTTTCTTTAGGTCAAATTAATTTAACAGACAATAACGGAAATGATAATGGTTCCATAAATCCAAATGAATTAGTTGCAACAGGAGCTTACTCTTTAAAGTTAAGTGAAACTTTTGCAATGGGAGTTTCTTTAAAATACATTCGTTCTAATTTAACATTCAATGGAACTAATGGAAACAATTTACAGCCAATTAATTCTTTTGCAGTAGATGTTTCTGGGTATTACCAATCTACAGAAGAGTTTTATGGAAATTTTAATGGTCGTTACAGGTTCGGATTTAATATCGCCAATATTGGACCAAAAGTTTCTTATACACCTGGTAAAGAAGATTTTATTCCTACAAATTTAAAGTTAGGTGGAGGCTTCGACTTTATTTTTGACGATTATAACACAATCTCTACAACTGTCGAGTTTACAAAATTATTAGTACCAACAGTGCAAAATCCAAACAACGAAAAAGGTTGGGTAGAAGGTATATTTAGTTCTTTTGGAGATGCTCCAGGAGGATTTAGCGAAGAAATGAAAGAAATTACTTATGCTTTAGGAGCTGAATATCTATATAATAACGCTTTTGCATTAAGAGCAGGTTATTTTCATGAAAGTGAAGATAAAGGAAATAGACAATTCTTTACAATGGGTGGAGGTTTTAAAACCAATGCTTTAAATATCGATTTATCTTATTTAATAAATGCTTCGGATGTAAACAATCCTTTAGAAAATTCTTTACGTTTTTCTTTATCATTTGATTTAGGAGAAATTTATGAAGATTTTTAAAAGTCGTAAAAATTTAGTAAATTTATAAAACATAAAAGCAGTCTAAAAAGGCTGCTTTTTTTTGACTCGTTTATTTATGAAAAAAATAGAAATTAGTACTTCCGCAATTGTTTTTAAAGACATTTTAGAACTTCCTAAAGAAGATAAAATGTTAATGGATAAAGCAATTGAAGCAAGAGGAAATGCGTATGCACCTTATTCTAAATTTAATGTTGGAGCAGCTTTATTATTAGAAAATAATAAAATTGTTTTAGGAAATAACCAAGAAAACGCAGCATACCCATCTGGAATGTGTGCAGAAAGAGTTGCCATTTGGAATGCAGGTGCTCGTTTTCCAGGTGTTAAAATTTTAAAATTGGCAATTACTGCTGGTTCAACAATTTCTAAAGTAGATAAACCTGTAGGGCCTTGTGGAGCTTGCAGACAAACATTGTCGGAATTTGAAATCAATCAAAAACAACCTTTCGAACTTATATTTATGGGAGAAGTTGGCGAAGTTGTTAAAACAGAATCGCTTTTATCTTTGTTGCCTTTTTCTTTTGATAGCGCTTATTTATAGAGATAAAAACACCACGAATTCACGAATTGTTTTTTTAAGTTTTTATTCGTGAAGTTCAGTTATTTTATAAAATCATATAAGTTTTTAAATTTAGAAATTCGTGAATTCGTGGCAAAAATTACAAGTTTAATATAATTATTATGAAACCAGACATTTCAAACAGAAAAGACATTAAGTTTATCATCACAAAATTCTACGATAAATTATTATCAGACGAAATTATGTTGCCTTTTTTCGAAGATATTTTGGCAGATAATCACTTAGAAGAACATCTAGAAATTATTTCCGATTTTTGGAACGATATACTTTTCTACACTTCCACATATAAAAATAATACGATGCAAAAACATTTAGATAAAAATGCTTTTGTAAAGTTCGAAAAAGAACATTTTACAAGTTGGATATCGTATTTGTTTGAAACAATAGACACGTATTTCGAAGGTGAAAATGCCAGCAATATGAAAAACCGTGCAAGGTCTATTGCAACAGTAATGGAGCTTAAGCTGGGTGTTTACAAATAATAGGTTTGTTTTACTAAATTATATATTAAAACAAAGTTAATGTTGAACATCGGTTTTTTTAAGTTTTTTGCATTTTAAAGAATAAGTGTTTTTTGTAACTTTAATGCACAATTTATTCGTACAAAATTTTTCAAAATTTATGATTACTTCAAAAATTACAGGTACAGGAACATTTATTCCATCTATTAAAAAAGCGAACAATGCTTTTTTAAATGCAGATTTTTTAAATGCAGATGGTTCTGTTTTTTCCTCTAAAAACAACGTAATTATCGATAAATTTAAAACCATTACAGGTATAGATGAAAGACGTTATGCAAAAGAAGCATACAAAGCATCTGACTTGGCATTTTTTGCAGCCCAAAAGGCAATAGAAGATGCAAATGTAAATGCAGAAGAACTAAATTATATTATTGTAGCACATAATTTTGGAGACGTAAAACAAGGAGCCATCCAAAGTGATGTGTTGCCAAGTTTAGCAACAAGAGTAAAGTATCGATTAGGAATCGAAAACCCAAATTGTGTTGCATACGATATTCTTTTCGGTTGTCCTGGTTGGATCGAAGGTGTAATACAAGCACAAGCGTTTATAAAAGCAGGAATCGCAAAAAAGTGTTTGGTGATTGGGGCAGAAACATTGTCTCGAGTTGTAGATAAACACGATAGAGATTCCATGATTTATAGCGATGGAGCAGGAGCTTGTATTGTAGAAGCTTCAGCAGACGAAAATTCAGGAATTTTAAGTCATGCCACACAAACTTTTGCCAAAGAAGAAGCTTATTTTTTACATTTTGGAAATTCTTTTAATAAAAATGAAGATGAAGATGTTCGTTACATAAAAATGTATGGGAGAAAAATATACGAATTTGCAATTACCAATGTTCCAGCAGCCATAAAATCAGCTCTGGATAAAAGTGGTGTTTCAATAGATGAAGTAAAGAAAATTTTTATCCATCAAGCCAATGAAAAAATGGACGAAGCCATTGTAAAAAGGTTTTATAGATTGTATAAAAAGCAAACTCCAGAAGGCATTATGCCCATGAGTATTCATAAATTAGGGAACAGTTCTGTAGCAACAGTACCTACTTTATTGGATTTGGTTTTAAAAGGAAATATAAAAAACCAAGAAGTAAACAAAGGCGATGTTGTTATTCTGGCTTCTGTTGGTGCAGGAATGAATATCAATGCAATTGTGTATAGATTTTAAAGTAACTCTCGAAAAATTTTAAAGCTCCAGGTTTTTAGAACTCAGATAAGTATACACAAATCTATGTTTTCTATGTTCCTATGTGGTTTTAAAAAAAAGTAAACTGTCATGGTTTCAGTATTCAAAATTATTCTTAACATAGATTTTCTTCAGAAAAATAACATTTTACTTCAATATTTACCTCAAAAAACATTTAAGATAAATTTGTTAAAAAATCTAAGAAGTAATATCGTAAATCTAATCTCAATATATTATTTTTGCGCATGCAACAACACAACGTACTTATATTAGATTTCGGTTCGCAATACACTCAATTAATTGCGAGAAGAGTTAGAGAATTAAACATTTATTGTGAAATTCACCCTTATAACAATCCACCAAAAAACGTTTCAGAATTTAAAGCAATTATTTTATCTGGAAGTCCAAATTCGGTAAGAGGAGAAAATGTTTTACATCCAGATTTATCTGAAATTAGAGGGAAAAAACCAGTATTGGCAGTCTGTTATGGGGCACAATATTTAGCACATTTTTCTGGAGGGAAAGTAGCCCCTTCAAGTACAAGAGAATATGGTAGAGCAAATTTATCATACATAAAAAAGGAAGAAGTTTTTTTTGAAAATATTTCTAAAGGAAGCCAAGTTTGGATGAGTCATTCAGACACCATAAAAGAACTACCAACAAATGGAATAAAGCTTGCAAGTACAACAGATGTAGAAAATGCCGCTTATAAAATTGAAGGAGAAGAAACCTATGCAATTCAGTTTCACCCAGAAGTGTATCACTCTACAGATGGAAAACAATTGTTAGAAAACTTTTTAGTAAAAATTGCAGGAGTTGCACAAACTTGGACAGCAGATTCTTTTGTAGAAAGTACAGTAGCAGCCATTCAAAAAGAAGTTGGAAACGATAAAGTAGTTTTAGGGCTTTCTGGAGGAGTAGATTCTACAGTTGCAGCAGTTTTATTACACAAAGCAATTGGCAAAAACCTGTATTGTATTTTTGTAAACAATGGCTTGCTTAGAAAAAATGAGTTCGAAAGTGTTTTAGCACAATATGAAGGAATGGGATTAAACGTAAAAGGTGTAGATGCATCCGAACGTTTTTTATCTGCTTTGGCAGGTTTGGTCGATCCAGAAAAGAAAAGAAAGGCGATTGGAAATGCTTTTATAGAAGTTTTTGATGATGAAGCACATCAAATTAAAGATGTAACTTGGTTGGCACAAGGAACTATTTATCCAGATGTTATAGAATCTGTTTCTGTAAATGGAGGGCCATCTGCAACTATTAAAAGTCATCATAATGTAGGAGGTTTACCAGATTTTATGAAATTAAAAATCGTAGAACCTTTAAAAATGATTTTTAAAGACGAAGTAAGAAGGGTAGGAGCTTCTATGGGGTTAGATTCAGATTTATTAGGTCGTCATCCTTTTCCAGGACCAGGTTTAGCAATTCGTATTTTAAGCGATATTACTGCCGAAAAAGTTCGTGTTTTGCAAGAGGTAGATGCTATTTTTATCAATGGATTAAAAGAAGATGGTTTGTATGATAGCGTTTGGCAAGCAGGTGCAATGTTATTGCCTGTAAACTCAGTTGGAGTTATGGGAGATGAGAGAACATACGAAAAAGTGGTTGCTTTAAGAGCTGTAGAAAGTACGGATGGAATGACTGCAGATTGGGTAAATTTACCCTACGAATTTTTGCAAAAAACATCAAATAAGATAATAAATCAAGTAAAAGGCGTTAATAGAGTAGTATATGATATCAGCTCAAAACCACCTGCAACTATAGAATGGGAATAAAATATATGAAACATTTAAAATTTTTTATTTTTCTGTGCATTTTAACGTTTACTGTTTCTTGCGGTCAACAGAAAAAATACATTCAGTATAAAGTCAAAAAAGGAGAAACAATTACAGAAATTGCCAAGAAATTGGATATGTCTGCAAGAGATTTGTATCGTTTAAATCCGGATGTGGATAAGGAACCAAAAGAAAATACGGTTATTATTATCCCTAATAAAAAGATAAAAACTCTTAAAGGTGGAGATGTTAACAAAGATGGTTCCATAAAAAAAGATAAAACGAATAGCGATACCAATGGTAAGACAGATGTAATTACAGATAAAGAACGTCAAAGAAACGAGCTAATTGAAGAATTAGAAAAAGAATATAAAATCCATGAAGTTAAAAAAGGAGATACTTTTTATAGCTTAACAAGGTTTTACGATGTTTCTCGAGAAGATTTAATTGCTTTAAACCCTGAATTGTCTGAAGGTTTAAAATTACAGCAGATTATAAAAATTAAAAAACTAGAAGAGATTTTCGATGAAGAAGAATATTTATATGAAGATGAAATTGAAGAAGGTATTTCTATAAAAGCAGCATTATTATTGCCTTTTAGAGCAAAAGAATTAGATTCTTTAACTCGAACTCAAATTTTTGGAAGCAGTAAGTTGGCAAACATTGTAACAGAGTTTTATTTAGGAGTACAAATCGCAGTAGATTCTTTAAGAAAACAAGGGGTAAATATTCGTTTAGATGTTTACGATACAGACTCTAATAGTACCAAGATTAAGAGTATTGTTGCAGAAAAAGATTTAGATGATAACGATGTTATTATAGGACCTTTATATTCGGAGGAAGCAGAATTCTTAGCAGAAAAAATTAAAACTCCCATAGTTTTTCCTTTCTATTCTAAAAAGCAATCTCGATTTACTTCTAAAAGAATTGTAAAAACGGCCCCTAATAAAGAGTTGTTTAGAGGGAAACTATTAGAATATATTAAAGAAAACTTTCACGATGGAAATATTATTTTAGTAGGAGATGGAAAAGCAGCTTCTAATTTAAATTCTAGACAAATTCAAAAAGAATTAGAAACGCATGATTCTATAAATTCTGTAACAGTAATAAGATCTCAAAAAGGATACATTAAAAGAGAAAAATTTACGGATGTTTTAAAGCCAAATATGAGAAATTTAGTGGTTCTAACAACAGACGATAACGTAATTGTGGCAAGTGCTATTAACAGTTTAATTAGTTTGCCAGAAGATGTAACTGTTCGAGTTTTTACATTCGATAAAGTAAGTGCTTTTAATAAAATAGATAATTTTAAACTAGCGAAAATTGGTTTTACTTATGTAAGTGACGAGTTTGTTAGAGAAGATTCATTCAAATCTAAAAACTTTAATAATAGGTATTTACAACAAAATGGTGTTTTACCTTCTTATTATGCAACTAGAGGTTTTGATGTTGCTTACGATGTTTTAGTGCGTTTGGCTTCAGGAAAAAGGTTAAAATCTACCTTTGATGATGGCTATTCTTACAGAGTAGAAAGTAAGTTCGATTATACAAATAAAATGTTTAAAACATCAGAAAACAAAGGTTTGTTTATTGTTAAGTACAATCCAGATTTAACTTTAACGAGAATAGATTAGTTAAGAAAATATATAAAAAAAAGCATGGGAGCATGCTCCCTGTTACCAAAAAACATCCGCTGTAAAATTATTTACAGCGGATGTTTTTATGTTTAAATGAAGGTTTTAAATCTTCTTCATTTGCTGTTTCATCATGGTCATTTGCTCTTTTAACATTCCGTGTTTGTCTAATTTTTTAGCTTCTGCCATTAAATTTGTTGCTTCACGTTTGCGTCTTTTCGTCATTGCAATTCCTGCCAACTGTAATTTTGCCATTGCCAAATCATGATCCATTGATAAGCCTAATTTTACAGCTTTTCTTAAAAATTTTTCAGCCTGTGTCATGTTTGTTTGGCTAAGCATAATTCCGTGTAAATAGTTGTAATAACCTTGTTGTTTTACAGTTAAAGCAGTTTCTGGGTTTTTAATATAATTTAACCATTTTTTTGTTCCCTCAAAATTTTGCTTTCTTAACTGTAAAAAAGCAAGCAAAATAAACTCATTTTTAAAATATAATAGCACAAAAATTCCTGCTAATAATAAAATAGAAATTCCATTCATTATATTTCCTTGACTAAATTGATATACAGCCCAAACTGTTATTAAACCTGCTAAAATTAATTTTATATTTTTATGAAACATGTTGTGTTTATTTTTTATGATATCTAATTCCACGAGAATTTTTACAATGTGCAAAAATACATTTTCTTATGAAGAATCACAGAAACTTCCTTTGAAATTTATAAGATATTATATTTATTTTTTATAATATTTACGGTATTTAAACCAAGCAAAAGTTCCTAAAATTGCCACAAAACCTACAGAGTAATAAACAGAACTTGGTGTGATTACTCGATCTCCACTTGCATAAGAATGTAAGCCAGATAAATAGAAGTTTACTCCAAAATACGTCATCATAATAGAAGCATATGCAATTACAGACCATAAATTAAAAGTATATCTACCACGTAAACCTGGTATTAAACGCATGTGTAAAACAAATGCATATACCATAATAGAAACTAGTGCCCAGGTTTCTTTGGGATCCCAACCCCAATAACGACCCCAACTTTCGTTGGCCCACATACCACCTAAAAAGTTACCAATGGTTAACATTATTAAACCAACAGTAATTGCCATTTCGTTAATTATGGTAAGTTCTTTTATGTTTAAATCCATTTTCTTTTTGTTCTTTTCATTGGTAAAAACCATTAAAAGAAGTGCCACAATACCTAAAATCATCCCTAAAGAAAGTGGTCCATAACTAGCTACAATAATAGACGTATGTACTAAAAGCCACCAAGAATTTAAAACAGGTTGTAAGTTTGCAATTTCAGGGTCTATCCAGTTTTGGTGTGCAAACCCTAATGTAATTGCCACTAAAAAAGCAGTTGCTGTAATGGTTAATGCAGATTTTCTTCCCATAAAAAGACCAAACAGCATAGTTGCCCACGCAACAAATATAATCGACTCATAGGCATTACTCCAAGGTGCATTTCCACTAATATACCAACGTGAAATTAAACCTAATGTGTGGAAGATAAATAAAGCAACTGTTATGGCAGTTAGTACTTTAACAGTAGTGTCGATCCATTTTTTAGAATTAAAAATTTGCCAAATTACAAATATGATTAGAAACAAACTAACAAAGCCATAATAGGTTGCCAATTTTTGAAAAGGCTGAATTTTGTTGTAACCAATCTCTAAATCTATTTTTCTTTCTGAAGGATAAACTGCCGCCCCAAATTTTTTCTGAAACTTCTTTATTCCATCTAAAATCTTATTTGCTTCAGTATAATCGTTTGTCTTTTTCGCTTTTTGTAAAAATTGAATATATACTGGCAAAGATTGTCTTACAAAAACAGAATCTGTTCCTTTAAAGTTTGCTTGAGAGCTTTCTGGTCTAGAAACCCATTTGTTGTTATCGTCGTTTGGTATTGGGTAAATTTTTAAAATTCCACCACCAATAGCACTGTATAATAAACCAATTCTTCTATCAATTTTTATAAGATCTTTTTCAAACTTATTTTTAACCTTTTTCTTTTGAGCTTCTGCAACTTTTTCTCTAATTTTATATTCGCCAGTATTGGAAACAATAAAGTCCGACAAACTTGCAAACTTAGTATCTTCATCGACCCCTATAAATTTTCTAATCTCTTTATTTCCTTTCTCTAAATAAATTACAGGAACTTCGTACCATAAATACGGATTTTCTATAATAGATAATAAAACCTGACTTGGCTCCATATCTTTAAATTTATCTGTATGGCTTACTTTTCGAACCAATTCCGAGGCAAAAGTATGTGCAGGTTTCATTCTACCACCAGCATCTTGTATTACCAGTTTATTAAAACTTTCGGCGTGCTTTGCATCTACCAAGTTTGCTTCTAAAATCGAATCTATTTGTTGGGGCGAAAGTTTGGTTGTTTTATGGTTATCATGTTGAGAGAAACCAGAAGTACTTAGTAAAACAGCAGCAAAAATAGATAACGTTAATTTCTTCTTTCTAATCTTCGTTAGTCCTTTTTTCAAGTCGTCGAAACGTGTATTTTTCGCAAAAAGAATGCAAATTAATCCAGTATATAATAAGGAATATCCTAAATAGGTAACAAAAGTTCCTAAGAAATCGTGATTTACAGAAAGGTGCGTTTCTTCTCTCTCACCAGACAAATCGTAACTCGCTTGGAAAAATTTATAGCCTTTGTGGTCTAAAATATGATTCATAAAAATTCGGTAATCGAACGTTTCATCTGTATCGATAACAGTAACTTCACTTGCATACGCTGCTGCACTTTCAGATCCAGGATATTTTTCTAGTTGAAAATCATTTAGTTTTATACTAAAAGGGGTTTCTAATATTTTAGAACCATATAACATTCTAAAGTTTAACCCCCCAACAGAAAGTTCTTTAGAACCATCAGAATTAAATTTTCCTCCAGTAAGTTCTACTCTTTTGGTTTCGTTATTGGCTGTAACATCTACAATAATTAAATCTTGTTTTTTATCGTCTTTTGGACCGCGAACGGTTTTCATAATTCCTTTTTCTGCAGGTTTGGGAATAACAAATTGTAAATCTTCAATATTATGTAATGTTAAATATTGGAACTCTTGTAAAGAATCTTTTATAATTTTCCCTCTTTTTTGGTCTGCCATTCGAAACCAATCTCCATCTGCTTTTGCTTTCATTTTTAAAACGCCATCTTTATTGGTAAAGTTGATGGATGCATTTTGTTCATTTGCTTCAAAACCGACTAAAATTCCATGAATATTTTGTAAAGTTCCTTTTTTAATCCAATGTTCGTGACGCGTTCCTTCCGAAGATTCAACAAAAAATAAATGTTCTTCTCCATTTTCGTCTTCTACTAATTTTTTCTCTGCCCAAGGAATATAATCTACCAATTCGAAAGAAAAATCGGTATTACTGTCTTTAGTTTTAAAAGTATCTGAATAGGACCAAGAATTGCTTCCCCAAGCAGAAAGCATTATGGGTTCGTTAATTTCTGGTTTTTGTAAATTTCCATCATCTACAATAGCGTTTAAGTAAGTAGTTTCCGATAAAAATTTATTGGTGGTTTGTCCTTCTTCAATTAGCATAATTCCCTCATAACCAATGTAACGTGTAATTCCTGCACCAACTATAATTAACAAAAAAGAAGCATGAAACATTAAAACAGCCCATTTTTCTTTTCTATACAAACGATATCTAAAAATATTTCCAAAAAAGTTAATCACGAACAAAACCATAATTAATTCGAACCACCAAGCGTTGTAAATAAGAGCTTTGGAGGTTTGTGTGCCAAAATCATTTTCAATAAAAGTGGCAACGCCCATTGCTGTTGCAAATAAGATAAACAAAACAGCCATTAAACGTGTAGAGTATAGGAAATTGAATAAATTTTTCATCCTTTTGAAGTGCTTTTTAAAAGAGTTACAAATTTAAGCATAAAAGCACAAATAAGCGATTTGTATGCGCTATATTTATTGAATATAAATTGTTAAAAAACAAAATAATTAATGTCTAAAAAACATATAATACCGTTTAATATTAAAGAAGAAGTAGAATTTGCATTACAACATTATCCGCAATTAAAGAATATACATATAGAATTTAAGTTTAAGAAAAATATTAAAAAATCTACAATGCAGGCAAGACCTACTTTCGATAGTTTTTTTAAATCAAAAAAAAATAGAAAATACTTGATTTTAATTAGCGAAAAATTTAAAATTTCTGGAAGAGAATTCTCGACAGTAGATATTCCTAAAGATATTTTTATTGGTTGGATTGGGCATGAATTGGGGCATATTATGGATTATCAACATAGAAATAAGCTGAACTTAATTTGGTTTGGAATAAAATATTTATTGTCCGATAACCATATAATTGAAGCAGAAAGAGCCGCAGATAGCTTTGCAGTGCAACACAATATGGAAGAATACATTTTAAAAACGAAAGATTTTATTTTGAATAATTCCGATATTCCTGAAACTTACAAAAACAGAATTAAAAGATATTATTTATCGCCAGAAGAAATTATGGAATTGATTAAAGAAAGAGACGAATTATTAGCACAAACATGAGAGAATTAGCAATTATAGGTTTTGGACCTAGAGGTTTGTATTCATTAGAGTGTTTGTGTGCAAATTTATCCAAAAAGAAAAAAGTGCAACATATAAGCATTTCTATATTCGAAAATGAGGAAGATTTAGGAGCTGGAAAAGTATGGAATACCAAACAGCCAGATATAAATTGGATAAATATTTCTGAAAGAGCATTAAAAGGTTTGTCTGGTAGAAAAGAAATAAATTTTGGAGATTTTACGATACCAGCATTTCCTTCTTATAAAAAATGGTTGCCAAAAAAAGATAAATTTTTATCGAAAATAACACCAGATAAATTTCCGCCAAGAAATAAGGTTGGTAGGTATTTGGTAGAACGTGCAAATTCTATTATTGCTGTTTTAGAAAAACATAAAATGGTAAAAACTTCTAACGCAGTTATTGTAAACATCGATTTTGATTCTAAAAAGTTTACGTTAACAGATTTAGAAAAAAATACATTTTTTTTTGATGAAGTTTTATTAACAATTGGGCATCAAACTACAAAATTTGATAAAGATGTAGAAACTTACGAGATACAATCTTTAGACAAAAAACACACTTCTTTTTCGCAAGTATATCCTTTGGAAACCATAATAAAATCTAAGAAAATTGCTCCAAATACAAACGTAGCAATTAGAGGTTTAGGTTTAAGTATGATAGATGCTGTAAGAGCTTTAACAATAGAAAAAGGAGGAAGTTTTAAAATTTTAGACAAAAAAACATTTGAATTAGAATTTATAGCCTCCAAAGAAATTCCTTATAAAATTATTCCATATTCTTTAGATGGTTTGCCAATGGCGCCAAAACCAATTCATGCAAAAATGGATGCAATTTTTAAACCCTCTAAAAAACAATTGAAACTTTTTAAGAAAAGTATTAAAAATATAGCTAGCGGAAAAGAAGAAACAACAGGAAATGAGTTTTTAAAGAAAGTTACTGCGCAAGTTTCTGCAGAAGTTTATCTAAATTTAGAAAATAGAATCCCTCTAAAAATTGATAAAAAAGAAGTTAAGAAAATAATAACTTATTGGTTAGAAGACAATTTTTACAAACATGAATTAATAGAAGATTCCAACCAAGATATTGCAACAATTCTTGCCTCTTTTGTAGAAATGGCTATTGGAAAAAGAGCTGTTTCTTTAGATTATTGTGTAGGGCAAGTAGTGCGTCATTGCCAACCAACATTGTACAAAATATTTTCTCATGCGAATGTCTCTGAAGAAATTATTGGTGAAGTTATAAAATTAGACGAGCAATTAAAAAGGTATTCTTATGGGCCTCCAATTGAAAGTTTACAACAATTATTGGCGTTACATAAAGCAAAAGTTGTAGATTTTTCGTTTGCTGATAACCCAAAAATTGAACATAATGAAAAAGGATGGAAATTTTCTAAAGACGGTAAAGAAATTACTGTAAATGTAATTGTAAATAGTGTTTTAAGTGCGCCAAAAGTATTAGATGTTACTGCCCCAATTATTCTAAATTTATTAAAAAACGAGATAATAAAGCCAATACATACAAAACTTGGAGTGCATACAAATAAAAACGGAACTATTATAAATGCTGATAAAAAAGAGATTCCTTTAGCGGTTTTAGGAAGATTAGCAAAAGGAAGTGTTATTGGAGTAGATGCAATTTTAGAATGTTTTGGATCGAGAATTAAAGATTGGGCAAAAGGATGTGTAGAAAGAATTGAAAATTAAAAATCGGGTTGCTTCTCACTTAAATATTTCCAATAACGTTTGGGAACGTGTCTAACGTGCAACTTCATGTTTTTTCTTTCAGTAATATTGGTGCTTTTAAAATAGTTTTGCCATAATTTTTGAAAATCGAATTCTTCCTTTGCAAAATAATCTTCGTTTGTTTTTGAGAAATCGAAATCCGGAGGAAATTCCATATCTATAATTTCTACTGTTTTTAAGTCATAAAACAACCCATAATGTCTTACAATATCGTAAATAACCCATTTTTGGTCTGCATATCTGCGTTTAAAATGTTTAGAAATTAAAGGTAACACATTAAAATCTGGAGAAATACTGGCGAAATAAATCTCGTCTTTTGTTAATCTAAAACGCACAAAAGCTTCCATTCTGTGTTTTTCTCGGCTTACGTTTTTTGCAATTTGAGACGTTTTTAAAACACTTGGCTGTGTAAAATTGGTATCTACTTTTGTAGAGTTTTTAAAAATATAAGAAATGTAATCTAATAGAACATTTTCTACATTTTCTTGCTCACTTAAAAAAGCGTAGTAAATTTTAGTGCAAGAATTTGTGGAAGCCTTTTTCTTTAAACCTTTCCAAACTCTGTCTGCTTTTTCTTTATTGGTAAGAATGGTTTCATTTTCTGAAAATAGCTCATTCTGAACAACAAATTCATTTTGAATAGTAACATCTGCTAATTTATATTCAAAAACATAGAAAACACAGCTTAAAAAGCCTTCAAAAGAGCCGTCATAAATTAGTGTTTTTCCTGTCATTAAAATATTTATTTAATTTATGTCATTTCGACTTTGTGGAGAAATCTCAAATTCTAAGGCTAGAATATTAAGATTTTTCGATTCCACTGCGTTTCACTCTAAATGACAATTTAATAAAAAAACAAATGTCATTTCGACCTTGTGGAGAAATCTCAAATTCTAAGGGTAGAATATTAAGATTTTTCGATTCCACTGCGTTTCACTCAAAATGACAATTAAATAAAAAAACGAATGTCATTTCGACCTTGTGGAGAAATCTCAAATTTTCAGCTTATAATATTAAGATTTTTCGGCTTCACTTTGTTTTGCTCAAAATGACAAGTTCTTTTTAAGATTAACTACTCTCAAATAAATTCAATTGCGGACTCAACAATTTATCGTATTTACTGGTAGAGTTTTTTAAAATAGTTGCTTTTAGTTTTTCTGCGGATAAATCTCTTCTTTCAAATAACTTACTATCGCAAACCAAAAAATATTGTGCTCTGTTAAATGCGATGCCTATTTTCTTTAAATGATCCCAATTGAGTTTTCTGTATTTTCTTGCCATTAAAATTTTACTTACAGATTTCATGCCAACACCAGGAATTCTTGCCAACATTCTTTTATCTGCTTTGTTTACATCTACAGGGAATTCATGCAAGTTTCTTAATGCCCAACTTAATTTTGGGTCGATATCTAAATCTAAGTTTTGGTGATTTAGATTTACAATTTCATTGGTTTGAAAACCATAAAAGCGCGTTAACCAATCTGATTGATACAATCTGTTCTCACGCAACATAGGTACTTCACTACCAATTTTTGGCAAACGACTGTCGTAACTTATGGGAACGTACCCCGAAAAATAGACGCGTTTTAAATTATAGGTTTTATAAAAATGTTCGGATGTTTTTAAAATTTGAAAATCGTTTTCGCCACTTGCACCTACAATCATTTGTGTGCTTTGCCCAGCTGGAGCATATTTTGGCGTACTTTTTATAATTTTCTTTTCCGATTTATATTGAATTATTTCATTTTTAACCTTGTCCATAGGTTTTATAAAATCGTCGAAATTCTTGTCTGGTGCTAATAATTTTAATCCACTTTTTGTGGGAATTTCTATGTTTACACTCAACCTGTCTGCATACAAACCAGCTTCTCTCATTAATTCGTCTGACGCTCCAGGAATAGACTTTAAGTGAATATATCCATTAAAATTTTCTTCTAAACGTAATTTTTTAGCAACAGCTACTAAGCGTTCCATGGTATAATCTGCACTTTTAAAAATACCAGAGCTTAAAAATAAGCCTTCAATATAATTTCTTCGGTAAAAATTTATGGTTAAATCTACCACTTCTTGTACTTTAAAAGCAGCTCTTTTTACGTCGTTACTTTTTCTGGTTACACAATAAGCACAATCGAAAATACAATGGTTCGTCAACAATATTTTTAGTAATGAAACACACCTGCCATCTTCTGTATATGAATGGCAAATTCCCATTCCTGTGGAATCTCCCAAACCTTTATTGGTATTTGCGCGATTACTTCCACTTGAGGAACAAGAGACATCGTACTTGGCAGCGTCTGCCAATATTTTTAGCTTTTCTAAAGTTCTGTCGAAAGACATAAAGTGTTGTTGTATCGTGTTTTTTTTGATGGTGTTTTTCTCGAAGAAAAAGTAGTGTAAGTTACGAAATTATTACAGTATTTCTTGATTGAAAAATAACATTTAACACTTCCGAAAAACAATATTTTTTAATTTTAAAAATTGTTGTTTTATGGTTCTGAGTGAGCGCGTTAGGGATTGAAATGACATCCTTTTTGGCTTTTTTGGCAAAAAGATATAATGGAAAGCCCGTTAAAACGCCCAAATAAAAATATTTAAAATGAAATTAATTATTCACAAATTTTTCCCACTCTGCAAATTTATCTTCTTTCATAACACGTTCCATTTTTACTTGCCCACCTTTTTTCTTGTTTTTATCGCTCCAATCGTGGAATTTTTCAGTAGAAATCAGCTGGACTTTTACGCCTTTTAAAGCCTTGCTTCTGGCAACTTTGTAATTTTTATTAGCATCTTTTAGAAAATTATCTAAGGCTGTTGCAACTTCTTCTTTGTTTTTCTTTACATCGGTTCCTAAATACCAAGAATGAT
Source organism: Polaribacter cellanae (assembly GCF_017569185.1). NCBI lineage: Bacteria > Pseudomonadati > Bacteroidota > Flavobacteriia > Flavobacteriales > Flavobacteriaceae > Polaribacter > Polaribacter cellanae. The sequence goes on from NZ_CP071869.1 coordinate 3,955,820, forward strand.
AAAATTCGCCATCTTCGAAACGTTTTGCGCAAATGGTATATTCTGGAATTAACGTATCGAATTTTTCTTCTAAACTTTTTATGGCATCGTCCATTTTATTGACAGATAACTGCGAACCAACCGTGTTTAAAAAGAATTTTGTACGACCTGTAATTTTAATTTCGGCTTTTTCTACATCTGTAAATTCGATAGTATCGCCAATTAAATAACGCCAAGCACCAGAAACTGTACTAATAATTAAAATATAATCTTTCTTTTTTTCGACTTCTTTTAAAGTAAATGTAGGCGCATCTTGGTGAAGAGACCCGTCTGCATTTATATAATTTGGATTCATAGGAACGAATTCGAAATAAATTCCGTTTTCGGTATTCAATTGCATGGCATCTGTTTCAGGTCTTACTTGTGTGGCTATGTAGCCTTCAGACGCTAAATAGGTATCTATAACCGTAATTGGTTTTCCTAAAAGTGCGTTAAAACTTTTTTCGTAAGGTCCAAAAGCAACACCTCCAGAAGTATACACTTGTAAGTTAGGCCAAATTTCGTGAATGTTCTCCAAATTATGATGCTCAATTACTTTCTGCAACATTAATTCTATCCAAGCAGGAATTCCACTTAACGCGCCAATATCCCAAGTTTTCGCGTTTTCGGCAATATGCTGTACACGCTCGTCCCAATCTTCTATTTTGGCAATTTCTTCTCCTGGTTTGTAATATCCTTTAAACCAAAATGGAATGTTACTGGCACTAATTCCACTGATTTCTCCTTCTAAATGGTCGTCTTTTTCTTGTAAATCTGTAGAACTTCCCAGCATCATAATATCTTTTTCGAAAAAATCTGCAGGTAAATCGAAATTACTTAAAGCTGTAACTTGTTTAATTCCAGCACTTTTTATGGCATCAATCATTTCGTTTGTTACAGGAATTCTTTTACTGCTTTTCCCAGTAGTTCCAGAACTCAATGCAAAATAAGACGGGTTTCCTGGCCAAGTAACATTTTCCTCTCCTTTGTGTAATTTATGCCACCATTCTTTATCGATACTATTATAATCGAAATATGGAATTGTATCTGAAAATGCTTTTGTAATATCTTCTGAGTTTAAGATATCATCAAAATTATATTTTTCTCCAAATTGTGTATCTTTCGCTTTTTCAAGTAAATTTTTAAGTACTTTTTCTTGATTTTCCACATGGTTTACTTCAGTTGTAAACACGCCTTTTAAATCGATTAAGCCTTTTATAAGATTTCCTAATATTGCCATTGGTTGTAATTTTTTTTACAAAGATGAAGAATAAAATAAAACAATGTGAACTCATTAGAATTAAAAATTACTTCGAATCGTTATTTAAGGGCTTCCTTAAATGAGTCAATTTTAAGATGGATTGCAATAAAAGAACTCTCTACTTTTTTGTTATTTTGATAAAAATAAAAACCAATATTATTATGGAAAATGCTAAAAACGAATTAGAATTAATTAAAAAATACGAAGAAAAAGGATATACAGAAAGTTACAGAGTTGCAGAGAATAAACTGATTGCCAACAACGCAAAGACAAAATATACACCAAAAGATGTAAAAATTGTTGCAGAACACAGATTCGAGGGCATGAGCAATCCTGATGATATGCCTATCTTATATGTAATAGAAACCAAAGACACTAAAGGAACTTTAGTTGCTTCTTACGGAGCCACTGCAGATTTAGAAACCGCAGAATTTTTTAAAGAAATTCCTGATGAGAACATTTCTACAGATGAGAATATTTTTATGTAACGATGTTTTTTTGAAGTGGTTTCGCTAATTCTAATGATAAGACGAGTTTTAATTCATTTTATAATGAAGTTAGTGAGGTTATTTTTTTAAGTTTAGAAACCAACCTACTCAACAAAACTATCAATCAAAATAGTAATTAAATCTATAGCGGCTTGTGCGATTTTTGTTCCAGGACCAAAAACACCCACAGCACCAGCATCAAATAAAAACTGATAATCTTGTGCAGGAATTACGCCACCCACAATTACCATAATATCTTCGCGTTCGTATTTTTTAAGTTCTGCAATAACTTGTGGCACTAAAGTTTTATGGCCGGCAGCCAAAGAAGAAATCCCTAAAATATGTACATCGTTTTCTACAGCTTGCTTTGTAGCTTCTTGTGGAGTTTGAAAAAGTGGACCAATATCTACATCGAAACCTAAATCTGCATAACCAGTTGCAACTACTTTTGCACCTCTGTCATGGCCATCTTGCCCTAATTTGGCAATCATAATTCTTGGACGTCTTCCTTCTAATTTGGCAAATTTATCGGCTAAATCTTTTGCTTTTTTAAAGAGTTTGTCTTCTTTTATTTCTTTACTATACACACCAGATATGGTTTTGTGAACTGCTTTGTGCCTGCCAAAAACTGCTTCTAAAGCATCAGAAATTTCACCTAAAGTTGCTCTGTTTCTTGCAGCATTTACAGCCAAACCTAATAAATTTTTATCTTTATTTTTTGCAGCTTCCGTTAAAGCTACTAAAGATTTTTTAACTTCGGTAGTATTTCTTTCGGATTTTAATTTTTCTAAACGTTCTATTTGAGAATTTCGAACGGCTTCATTATCAACTTCTAAAATATGTAAAGGATCTTCTTTTTCTAATTGATATTTATTTACGCCAACAATTACATCTTGTGCACTATCTATTTTTGCTTGTTTTTTTGCAGCTGCTTCCTCGATTCTCATTTTCGGAATTCCCTTTTCGATGGCTTTTGTCATGCCACCCAATTCTGCAACTTCTTCCATTAATTCCCAAGCTTTATTGGCTATTTTCTCTGTTAATTCTTCTACATAATAACTTCCAGCCCAAGGATCTACTGTTTTTGTAATATGTGTTTCTTGCTGTAAATATATTTGTGTATTTCTTGCGATTCTTGCAGAGAAATCTGTGGGCAATGCAATGGCTTCGTCCAATGCATTTGTGTGTAAACTTTGTGTGCCACCAAAGGCAGCAGCCATGGCTTCAATGGTGGTTCTAGCAACATTGTTAAACGGATCTTGTTCTGTTAAACTCCAGCCACTTGTTTGGCAATGGGTTCTTAGAGCTAAAGATTTTGGGTTTTTGGGGTTGAATTCTTTCACAATTTTAGCCCACAACATTCTAGCAGCTCTTAATTTTGCGATTTCTGTAAAATGATCCATACCAATTGCCCAGAAAAATGATAATCTTGGGGCAAAAGAATCGATATCCATTCCTGCTTCAATTCCTTTTTTAATGTATTCTAATCCGTCTGCAAGTGTATATGCCAATTCAATTTCTGCAGTGGCACCAGCTTCTTGCATGTGATACCCAGAAATAGAAATCGAATTAAATTTCGGCATTTTTTTGCTGGTATATTCGAAAATATCTGCAATAATTCTCATGGATGGAGCAGGAGGATAGATGTACGTATTACGCACCATAAATTCTTTTAAAATATCGTTTTGTATGGTACCTGATAATAATTCTGGCGAAACTCCTTGTTCTTCTGCAGCAACAATATAAAAAGCTAAAATGGGTAAAACAGCGCCATTCATAGTCATAGAAACAGACATTTTATCTAACGGAATTTGGTCGAATAATACCTTCATGTCTTCCACAGAATCTATGGCGACTCCAGCTTTACCAACATCTCCTTGTACGCGTTCGTGGTTAGAATCGTAACCTCTGTGAGTTGCCAAATCAAAAGCAACAGAGAGCCCTTTTTGTCCTGCATCTAAATTTCTTCGGTAAAAAGCATTGCTTTCTTCTGCTGTTGAAAAACCTGCATATTGTCTTATTGTCCAAGGTCTTCTCACATACATTGTTGAATAAGGTCCACGCAAATTCGGGGCAATTCCTGCCACAAAATCTTCGTGATTAAAAGATTTTGAAGGTTTAGAAGTTCCTTTTTTAAGGGTAATATTTTGTACTGATTTTCTTCTCATTTTTCAAGCTTCATTAAGCTGTATAATTTTACACCAATTGCTTTAGATAATTTTTCTTTTGCCCTGATTTTTCGCTGGCAATAATAATAGAATAAAATTCCGATTATTATTGTAAGTAATATTCCTGCTAAGATAAAATTTATAGCTCCTTTAAAATGGATATACATTTTATCTTCCAGAAAAAATACGATTAAAAACATTGCAAAAACAAACCCCGTTAAATAGATGGGCATTGTTTTTTTTATCTTTTTAATTTCTTTTTTTAGTTGTACTTGTTTTTTTTGTTGTAATAAAATTTCTTCTTTTTCTTTCATTTTCATTAATAATTAATGAGAACTACTTTTCGTTTTTCAATCTTTGTTTTTCATGATTTTCCGAAATTCGTTTTCTAATTAATGGAGGAATTAGTGTTTTAATATTTCTTTGTTTTACAAAAGAATCTATTTCTATATTTCCTTTCATAATATCTTGTTTGTTTGCTTGTAAATTTGTGCCTAATAGAACAAGTTCGTTTTTGGCAAACTGTGTTTCTTCTTTTAAAGCGCTTTGTTTTATCTTTTTTTGAATATTCCCTTCTTTTAACTGTTTTAGAAAACCACCACCTTTTTCTATTTGTTTAAAAATAACAAGTGCTTTTTCTGCCATTTGCAGGGTTAAAGATTCTATGTAATAAGCTCCATCTGCAAAGTTTTGGGCATTTTTAAATCCGCTTTCTTCTTGTAAAATTAATAATTGATTTCTACCAATTCTTTCTCCAAATTCATTTTTCTTTGCATAAATTGCATCATAAGAAATGTTGGAAATCGTATTTGCGCCACCTAAAATTGCACTCATACATTCGGATGTTGTTCGCAACATATTTACATTATAATCGTACAATGTTTTGTTGCGTAAAGAAGGTTGCACAAATAAGTGTATTTCCTTTTTTTCTTTAACATTATATTCATTTAAAAGCGCAGACCAAAGCAAACGAAATGCTCTTAATTTAGCAATTTCATGAAAATAATTTCCACCTACAGAAAACTGAAAATGAATTTTGGAAGCAATCGAAGCTCCAAAATGGTTTAAATATTCGTTCGCATGTGCTAAAGTATAAGCCAATTGTTGGATGTTGTTTGCACCCGAATTTTGATATAAATCTCCAGAAACAGAAATTGAATTTTCTGTAGATGTTATAATATTTTTTGACTTTTTGTAATCTTCTTTTAAGTTAACAAACCAATTACCACTTTCTGCAAAATGTCCAAGAATATCTAATTGAAAATAACAAGTTTTACTATTTACAAATTCGGATATTTCTTTAATGAAAAAATCATTTAAAAAACTAAATTTAAAATAAACTACAATTTCTTTAAGTTGAATGTCTTTCAATAATACTTTAAAATTGAATTTATAATTTGCCACAAATTGAAGCGCAGTTGCTCCTCTTTTTAAAGCATCTAATGCAAAGGTATTTGCAGTTTTTTCGTCTTCAATAAAGATTGTTTGGCAAGTTTTAAAGCCGGTTTTTGGTAAGTTAATTGCTGTGTTGTTTCTATCTTCTTTTGTATAGAAAGGTTTTACAGTAAGACCATCATTAGTTTTCCACAATAATGTTTCGTTATAATCTGCACCTTTTAAGTCTACCTGAATTTTTTGTTTCCAAGCAACTGGCGAAGTTCCGTTAAAATCATCAAATAGAAATGTGTTCATTATTTTTTTATGGTATCGAATTCAATAATATAAATATCTTCATTTTCTTTTTTCATTAGGTATTTTTCTCTTGCAAAACGCTCTAATTGTAAAGAATCTTCTAGTTTTTTTATGGTGGCTTTGTCTTCCTTTATTTTTGTTTTATAAAATGAGATGGTGTTTTCTAAATCTTCTATTTCGTTATTAAATTTACGATGTACTAAATAAGAATTGTCATCAAAAAAAAGCATCCATATTATAAACGGAATTAAAATTAAAACAAAAATATTTGTTAGAATTTTTACGGCTTTATTTTCTTTTAAATTCTTTAAAATCATCTTGTTATAATCGTTCGTTAATTACTGTTCTAACGATATCTATGGCAACAGTGTTGTATTTGTCGTAAGGTATTATAAGGTCTGCAAAGTTTTTTGTAGGTTCTATAAATTGCTGATGCATAGGTTTTAAAGTTGTTTGGTAACGATTTAAAACTTCATCTAAATCTCTACCTCTTTCAGAAATATCTCTTTTTAATCTTCTTATTAAACGCTCGTCTGTTTCTGCATGAACGAAAATTTTAATATCAAATAAATCTCGTAATTCTTTATTATTTAAAATAAGAATTCCTTCAACAATTACCACTTTTCTTGGGTGTGTTTTTACAACATCTTTGGTTCTATTATGCGTTACAAAAGAATATACTGGTTGGTTTATTGTTTTACCAAGTTTTAACGCTTTTAAATGTTTAATAATTAAATCGAAGTCAATGGCTCTTGGATGGTCGAAATTAATTTTCGCACGTTCTTCGTACACCATATTATCAGTGGCATTATAATAAGAATCTTGTGAAATTACACAAACTTCGTCTGTAGGTAATTGTTTAATAATTTGATTTACAACAGTTGTTTTTCCACTTCCTGTTCCACCAGCAATTCCAATAATTAGCATAAAAAATTACAATTTTAATAAAAACTCAACTTTAAAAAGTAAAGATATTACAAATATCTAAATTTTGTGGTTATCCTAATTCTTTTTCGGAACCAACTTTGTGAGTTATGGGTTCTTTAAAAGCATCGAAAGCGGTATTCTCTTCGTATAAAGCTTTGTAAACATCTCTTGTAATTGGCGTATTTACATTATAATCGTTGGCAAGTTGCATTACTACTTTTGTGTTTTTTAACACCTTTTGCAACTTCATTTATGTTGTTAATAATATCTTCTAATTCTTCTTTTTCTAAGTTTGTAACCTAATAATTACGAAACATTTCTTATTTTATAATACGTATTTTATCAAAAAAAAAAACTAAAAAAACATTGTAAATTAATTATTTAAATGGCTTTTATTTTTTTAGCACAATAAAAAAGGCATCATATTAAATTAATACGATGCCTTTTAAGACGAGTTTAAATAATTGCTAAAATTTTTAAACGTTTAATCATGCAGATTTTTACTTCTTAAATACTCCATTAACATGGCAGTTCTGTCTGTCATAATTGCATTGGTTCCGTTATTAATTAACCATCCCCAAACTGCATCTGGACCTTCTGTAATTACTTTTTCGTCTGCATGACCTGCTGTTAAATCGTCCCAAAGTGGAATGGTAAGAACTGTAATGTTTTTTGCATTTAAATATTTAATTTGTTTAAAGTTATTAGAGTCTGTGGAGGGAAATGTAACTTCGTAAGCAAAAGGTGAAATAGTGTTGCTATATTCTTCTACATATTTTTTGGCATCTGTAACATTGTCTATTAAAATAGGCATATAAATAATTTCTCTCATTAAATCTCCATATTTATCGAGCATATATTTTGCTGTTTTACGACCTTTGAAAATGGCTTGTTTTATGGTGCCAGTTTCTTTTAAGATTTCGTAGGCTTCTTTTACGGTTTCGCCTTCAACTTTATCTAAATTTATTAAAATTTTATCTTTCGCTAGCTCCATAACTTCTTTTAAAGTAGGTACTTGGTGTATGGAACCTTTTACACCACATGCGTTTTTTAAACGTAATTGTTTAATTTCTGCCAGTGTAAAATTACTTACTTTTCCTTTTCCATTGGTAGTTCTATCTACAGTTTTGTCGTGCATTAAAATCATGTGCCCATCTTTTGTAAGACGAACATCTATTTCTACAATATCTACCCCTAAATCTATACAACGTTGTATGGCTGGTAAGCTATTTTCTGGTGCGTAACGCCAATCGCCACGATGTGAAACAGCTAAAATGTAATCTTTTGAAGGGTTTTTTAAATGTTTCAAAATTGTAGTAGCTCTTGTTTCTGTCTTAGTTTCTTGCGCATAAAAAGAGCTCGCAAAAAAGAATAATAGTATTATAATTTTTTTCATTATGTATGTTTTTTAATTATTGATGTTTACCTTTTTCCCTTAAATAAGAAAGTAGTAAGGCAGGTCTATCTGTTTGTATAATATCTATATGGTTGTTTAAATACCAATCATAAACTTTTGGGTTTAGGGCAGCTTTTTCATCATCATGACCTCCATTATGTTTTGGCCAAAGAGAATTTACCCAAATACTAGCTCCTTGTTCTCGGATGTTTTTAAACTCTTTAATTAATGCTATCGTATCTTGTGGTACAGTAAATTCGAACGCCACAGGAATGTTGTTTTTATCCTTCAAATAATCGGTTACAATTTTTTTTGAATTTGGGTTGTTTAAACGAACAATAGGCATAAAATTAATGTTGTTTAAATAGTTACCAAACTCACTTTCTACTTCTGCCTTTGTTTTGTTTCCTTTGATAATAATTTGAGCTAATGTTCCTGTTTTTTTTGCGATTTCGAAACACTTATCAAAAATTTTATAGCTTTTATCTAAGTTTACTAAAATTTTACCTTTACAAACTTTTAAAGCTTCTTGTAGTGTTGGAATTTTGTGTGGAGTTTCATGACCAATTCCGTCTAAAAGTTGTAAAGTTTGTAAATATTCCCAAGTTAGTTCAGTTACTTTTCCTTTACCAGTTGTGGTTCTGTTAATTGTTTTGTCGTGCATTAAAACGAGTTGCCCATCTTTGGTTTCTTGCACATCTATTTCTACCATATCTACACCCATTTTTATACAATTTTTTATGGCTTGTATCGAATTTTCTGGTGCATTTCTCCAATCTCCTCTGTGAGCAACTACAATTACGTCTTCATTTTTAGAATCTTTTAAATTCTTAATTAAATTGTTAATTGTAACTACTTTTTTTGTTATAATTTTAGGTTCTTCTTTAGAGGTTGTCTCTTTACAACTCATTAAAGAAAGAAGAAATAGAAAACTATATAATAAGTGTGTTTTTTTCATCTTAATTATACCCTGGGTTTTGAACTAAACCTGTACTAGCCGCAATTTGGCTTGCAGGAATTGGCATTAATAAACTATTAGAATCTGTAATTCCAAGAACTGATTGTGCTCTTTCTTGACGTAATAAGTCGAACCAACGATGCCCCTCCCAAACCAATTCTAATCTTCTTTGTAAATCGATTTCATTAAAAACAGCATTTTTATCAGTTGTACCAATATATGGTGTTAACTGAGCTCTTTTTCTAATTTCATTTATATAGAAAATTGCTTGGTTTTGGTTGTTTAATTCATTTTCTATTTCAGCTAGCATTAGTATTACATCTGCATATCTTAAAACAACCCAATCGCTACCAGCATCATTTATTACTGTGGTTGGTGCTGTAATTTTGTTATTAAAAGCTTCACCACTAGGAAGTTTACCTACATATACGTCTTTACGAGTATCTGTGGCTGTATATAAATTGTAAAAAGATTCTTTTAAAACGCCATGTCCTTTGGCACCTCTTAAGGAATTTACAACTCTACTTGTTGGGTTAAACATTCTGTAGGCATCTGAACCTTCTTTATTTGTATTAATGCCTGAAGCATATTGTACAGCAAAAATAATTTCTTCATTTAATTCATTATCAATTGCAAAAACTTTATCTGAATCTATTAATTTAAAAATTTGTGTATCTACGACTTTTAATAGCTGTGTTTTTGCTTCTGCATATTCTTTTAAGGTTAAAGATACTTTGCCTAATAAAGTATATGCAGCAGATTTTACGACTCTACCTTTGTTACTGGCATTACGAGTTGGTAATTTAGAAATTGCGTCCTCTAAATCTGTTTTAATTTGTGCGTAAACTTCAGTGGTTGACGCTCTTTTTTGGTCGAAAAAATCTTGTGGATTTTCAACTTCATTAATAATTAAAGGAACATCACCAAAAATTCTTACTAAATTAAAGTAGTATAAAGCCCTAATGAATTTCATTTCTCCAATTCTGGCTTTTTTGGTGTCGTTATTTTCGTATGTAATATTTTCAATTCTATTAATAACAATATTGGCTCTTTGAATGCCTTTATATCCATCTTGCCAAATAGTACCTATTAAGCTATTTTGAGGAATTACATTATAATCGTCTAATTGCCCATAAACACCACCATCGTTTGCAGGTGTTGCATCGTAAGCATCTTCTCCTGGAATTTCTCCCATTGCAGGAATTGCTGTATTAAAATTTCCTGTAAATTGTAGGGTTGCATATACTGCATTTACAGCTTCTTCTAATTCTTTTTCATTGGTGTAAAATTTACCAGATACTTTATTGGAAATAGGTTCTTGTAACAATTCGTTTTGACAAGAAATAGTGGTTAAAGCGATTGTTATTAAAATTACTATAATACGTTTCATAATATTGTATTTTTTTAGTTTTTAAAGTTGAATTCTTGCACCTATTAAAAAAGTACGAGCAATTGGATAGTTTGCACCTGTATTATAACCAGAAGTTAGTACGTTAGAACTGGTTCCATCTGGGTTCCAACCTCTATATTTTGTGAGCGTAAAAACATTATTTGCAGAAAGATATAGTTGAAAACTAGATACTTTTATAGCTTTTAAAACTGAAGGAGAAAAATTGTAAGCTAAGCGAATGTTTCTAAGTCTTAAATAATCGCCATTATTTTTTTCTACCACAGAAGAACTTCTTAGTTGCTTTCTCGAGTTAGAAAAGTTTCCAAAGTTTGGTTGCCCTAAAAATCCGTTTGGATTGTTGGTTGGGTGGTATCTGTTTTCAAAATAATAAGTTGTTGGTACAGAAAACCCTTCTCCAGCTTCTGTTAACGAAGCCATATCTCCGTCCATTAAAGTTCTACCAGCAACGCCTGTAAAATCGAAACTAAAATTAAAGTTGTTATAAGCTACATTTGCACCAAAACCATAGGTAAAATCAGGTAAAAAAGAACCTTTAGAAACTTTGTCGCTTGTGTTTATCTTACCATCTTTATTAATATCTTTTACTTTATAGTCTCCTGTTAACGTTCCACTAAGATGAGGTGAATTGTCTATTTCTTTTTGTGTTTTATAAACACCTTCAATTTCATAACCATATATTTCTGCGATAGATTGACCGATTTTAGTTACAAAATTTTCATCTCTACCAGTACGTATTTCCTCTTGGTCTGGGCCTAAAGCCAACACCTTATTTTTATAGGTAGTAATATTTGCATTAAAACCAATGTTTAATGCACCTAACTTTAAATTATTGGCAGAAAGGTCTATTTCAAAACCCTTGTTTTCCATCTCACCAATGTTTGCTAACACTGTATTGTAACCCGTTTGTTGTGGTACCGGTAAGTTTAGTAACAAATCTGTTGTGTTGGTTTTGTAATATGCAGTACTTATATTTAGTTTATTAAATAAACGAAAATCTAAACCAATATTTAGAGAAGAAGCCACTTCCCAGCCTAAATTTGGGTTGGGAGAAGATGTGGTAATAAATCCAGGAGCTAAAGCATCATTAAGAATATAATTAGAGTCTGTAATTAAGGCTTGCGAACCATAGTTTCCTATTTGATTATTTCCTGTTTTACCCCAACTTGCAGAAAGTTTTCCAAAGTTTAGAATGTCGTTTTCTGGGAAAAAAGACTCTTTTGTAAAAATCCAACCAGCAGATAAAGAGGGAAAACTTCCCCAACGATTATTTACACCAAACCTTGAAGAGCCATCTGTTCTAATTGCTGCACTTATTAAGTATTTTGTTTGATAATCGTATTGAATTCTCGCTAAATAAGATTCTAGTGTCCAAATAGAAGAGTTGTAATCTGCAGAATACGCACTAGCACCAGCAATGTTTTGAATGTTATCATCTGGATAGCCTGTTCCTGTTACTTTTGTAAAATTGTTAAACTCTTTTTGAAATGTATGTCCTGCTAAAATATCAAAACTATGGTTGTTGATTTCTAAACTATAATTTAGTGTGTTTTCTACTAAATAATTATAACGAAATTGCTTTGTTTCTTGCCCATTTGCATCGTTTCTTGGAGCAGGTCTTCTGTAAGAACCAACATCAGAAGGATAGTAATAATTTTTATTATAGGCATCGTAATCTCCACCTAAAAGTAATTTATAAGTTAAATTATTTAAAATTTTTGCTTCTACAAACATGTTTCCAAAAACTCTAAACCTTTTTTTATGGTCTATTACCTTTGTTGAGGTTGCAAGTAAATTTTCTACAGGAGTACCATTAATACGAACGCCTTCTAACTCTCTTTGTTCGCTAATAACCTGTTCACTAATATTTAGACTTCCGTCTGTTTTATAAGGACTGTAATAAGGAAAACTTAATGGAAGTAAACCTAAAGCACCAGAACTTCTACTTCCTTGGTTTTTGGAATTTAGTATGGTAAAACTTGGGTTTAATAGAATACCAAATTTAATTTTATTATTAATCTTAGAGCTTAAATTAAACGAAGCAGAATAACGTTTTAAATCGGTTCCAATTACAACACCTTCTTGATTAAAATATCCTAAAGAAGCGTAATAATTTGTTTTTTTGTTACCTCCAGATGCAGCAAGGTTGTAATTGTACATGGGAGCAGTTCTAAAGGCGACATCCATCCAATTTGTATTTGTTAAACCTGTTTGTCTATTTAAATAAGGTTGTAGAAAATCTAAATTTAATTCACGACCATCGATATTTCTACCATTCAGTTTTTTGGTAACTCTTACACTATTTGGGTCAGAAGCACTTCTATTGCTAGGGTCTTTAGAGACATAGCCCCAATCTCTAGCTTCTTTTAAAAATTGTGCATGTTGGTAGGCGTCTACTAATTCTACACCAGAACTTTGTTGTTGAAAACCAACGTAAGTATCTAAAGTAATTTTAGTTTCTTGATTACTTTTGCCCTTTTTAGTGGTTACCAAAACAACTCCGTTTGCTGCTCTAGAACCATAAATAGCAGCAGAAGCAGCATCTTTTAAAATACTAATATTTTCAATATCGTTTGTGTTGATAGAGTTTAAAGAACTACCTTCAGATAGGGGAAAACCATCGACCACAATTAGTGGATTTGTACCCGCTGTTAACGTTCCAACGCCTCTAATGGAAATATTTGAAGATGCACCAGGTTGCCCATTGCTTTGGTTTACAACTACTCCAGATATTTTACCAGCTAATTGTTGGTCTAAAGATACAGAAGCCACTTTATTTAATTGCTTTGCATCAATTTTGCTAACAGCTCCAATAACCTTAGCTTTAGACTGTTTTCCATAACCAATTACAACAACTTCTTCTAGTTGACCAGCATCTTCTTTTAGCTTTACTACAATTTGTTTTTTATCTTTAATGGCCACTTCTTTTGTAGTATATCCAATATAAGAAATAACAAGCATAGCATTATCATTAGCTACTTCTATAGAAAAATTTCCGTCAAAATCACTTTCAGTACCTTTTGAGGTTCCTTTTATGTGTATACTGGCACCAGGTAAAGGATTATCTACATCATCAGTAACCAACCCAGTAATAATTTGCTGTATCTTTTCTCTTATTTTATCAATAGGTTTTCTTTTGATTATTATGGTATGGTTTTTTATTATTTCGAAAGTAACATTCTTATTAGAAAGGCTATTTTTTAAGAGTTCAGTTATTTCAATTTCTCCTTTTTTTACTCTAACTTTAGGTGTTTTTTTGAATAAATTTTTAGGATATACAAAATTAAAATCACTTTGTGTTTTTATGATTTTAAATACTTGGTCGATAGTTATTTCTTTATCACTTTCGATATAAACCTTGTTTTGTGCAATTGTGTTTTTAACGTTGAAACTAAAAACGGTTGTGCACATTAAAAAGATAAAGGTTTTCATAATTACTTTGAATAATTGTTTCCTACATAAGAAACTAAAATTAATAGGACTAAATTTCATAAGTTTGCATGTGTTAGTTAAATATTTATTTTTAATTGATACGTGATTACTGGGAATGAAGTTGTTGACACCTCGAAATGTTTATACTTCGTTCCTTTTTTTTATTCTAAAATTATTTTTTTATCTATTATTTTAAAGTTTTTAATTGTTCCGAAATTTTTAATACTGTTTAGGATGTCTTCAATTTGTTGTTGTTTTCTTAAAACTCCAATGAATTCTTCATTTTCTATTTTTTTATTTTTTATTATAATATCTACATCATACCAACGAGATAGTACTTTCATCATTTCTTTCAAGGATTTATTATCAAAGCTAAACAAGCCATCTTTCCACGAAATTTCGTTGTAAACATCTACTTTTTGCGTGGTTAGGGTGTTTGTTGTAAGATTGTAGTTTAATTGTTGTTTTGGAATTAATTGTTGTTTTCTATCATTTATATTTATTAAAACTTTACCTTCTACTAAAGTGGTGTAAATATTTGTTTCATCTTTATAGGCTTTTATATTAAATTCCGTTCCTAAAACATCTATTTCTTGTGCGCTATTAATTACCTTAAATTTTGCACCTTTGTGTTGTGTACTTGGTGAAACAACAAAATAGGCTTCACCATATATTAATTCAACTTTTCGTGTTTTTTCTTCTATAAATGTAACTGGGTATTTTAATTGTGTTTCGGAGTTTAACCATACTTTGGTGTCGTCAGATAATTTTAGAAAAAATTCTCCACCTCTAGGAATTGTTAAATAGTTGTATGCAATTTTTGTAACTTTTTGTTTCTTATTTTTATAAAATAATTTTTCGCCATTACTATTTGCATTTTTTGTTGAAAAAGAGGCTCCTTTTTCTAACAGGATAGAAGTTCCATTTGCCAAAGTTAGTGTGGCTTTATTGCTACCAGGAATAATGATTGTATCAACTTTTTTAGAAATATGTTTCTCTGTAACGTTATTAAACGAACTGTTTTTATAAAAATAACTCGTAGCTAAAACTCCCACAAACATTGCTGCAATAGCGTATTTAAACCAATTTTTTTTAAACAGAGGTTTGTTTGTCCTGGTCTTTTTTTGGATTTTTTCTCTTTTTAGAATGATATTTTCCCAAGCTTGTTCTTTATTAATGGTTTCGTATTTGGAAAGTCTATCTGCCACTTTTTCAAAATCTATTTTTTTTGAAGATGGATATTCTTTATACAGCTCTTTTAAGGCTATTCTTTCTTGAGCCGTTAATATTTTCAGCTTCTTCTTAATTATAAGATTCGATATTTTTAAAATATCTTTCATACTACTTGTTGTTTTATATAGAACAACAAAGTTTTAAAATGGTACTATTAGAAATGTGTTTTTTTTTGAAGAACTAATTAGTTTATTGCCAAATAATAAGAAGTAAATAGTGTTTTCCAGTTCTCTAAACTGTTCTCTTAAAGTCTTGTAGGCTTGAGATTTAAGGGTTTTTACGGTTTGTAGTTTAATGCCTAAATTTTCTGAAATTTCATTATTTTTTATACCTTTTAAGCTAAGTTTTATAATTTCTTTCTTACGGTCGGATAAAGTTTCTATTGCCTGATATAATTGTTTTACAATTTCTTCTTCTAATATGTGTTTAAAAAACAAATTATCGTCATGTAGTGTCTTAATTGTATTTAAAGAATGTTTGTCTTTTACTTTATAATGTTTAATTACATTGTAACATTTATTACGAGTTACTTTGTACAAGTAAGACTTAAGAGATATATTGTCTGGGAAGGTTTGTTCTTTATTCCATAAATCGGCAAAGATATCTTGTACTAAATCTTCGCTAGTTTCTTTTAGAGGTAAAAATCTTGTTGCATAAAGAACTAATGCTTCGTAATTATCATCGAAAATTTGTTTAAAATTCTCTTTAATATGTATACTTTTTGTTGCTACCAAGAAAAATTAAGATATTAAATTAGTAATTATAGTGCTACAAATTACAATAAAATAATTACATAAACTTACAATTGGTGTATTAAGATTAGGTAAACTATTTTTTAAAGTATAGTAAAGTTGTTAAAAAATGAATTGTAGTTTTTATCGTAATATTTTAATAGAAAATACTATTTTTTGCAATATTATTAAGTTGGTAGTAAGCTATAATAGTATCTAAATTATAAACTGTTTTTCCATTTTTTACAAAAATAATTAACTGATATTTAATTGTTTGTTTACTTCTGGTACAGCTTACCTAACATTAAAAATAAGATGCTTTCAATTTTAGTTCCAAGAGTTTTTCTTAAAATTTTAAAGGCTTTTGTTATATGCGCTTCTACCGATTTTATTGAAATATTTAAATATTCTGCAATTTCAATATTGGTAAGTCCTTCTTTTTTACTTAATAAAAATGTTTGCTTACATTTATGAGGTAAATTATCTATTTCTTTTTTTACAATATTAATTTGTTTTGCTAGAGGTTTATCATCATATTCTTCAACAATACAAGAAAGAGCATCAATATATTTTTTTTCAAGAGTACTAACCTTTTTATTTTTTCTGTATTGATTGATAAATTCGTTGTAAACAGATTTGTATAAATAACTTTTCACAACAAAATTATCTTTCAGTTTATGTCTATTTTTCCAAATACTTACAAAAACATTTTGAACAATATCTTCAGCTAAGTCAGGATTATTGTTTAAACTACAAGCATAAACACAAAGTTTTTTATGGTATGATGTAACCAAATAAGCATATCCTATTTCTTCTCCTTTTTTTAAGGAACTTATTAAATCGATATCATTTGAAAAATTGACTTTCATTTTGTGAAATTTAACTTTATTTTAATACGAATGTAGAAAAAAAGTTATTCAAAGAGTTAGGGTTAAGCAAAAAAATAACGTTACATAGGTATATAGTTCACTTAAATGGTTCCAGAGAAAATTAAAAATATTATTGTAAAGTACCTAGGTAATCAGGCTTTTAGTTCAGAAATAGAAGAATTGGAGAAATGGCTCGAGAAAGATGATAACGAAAAATATTTCACTGAATATGTTAAAGTCAATTTTATAATTGATCTTAATTTTAAAAAGTTTAACACTTTAAATTCGGAAACAAAATTATTAAATCTTATTTCCAGAGAAAAGAAAATGCAGAGATTAAGAAGAGTTAAATTGTTTTACAGGTATGTTGCAGTTATAGTAGTTTTTTTCTCCTTAGCTTACTTCTACACTAAAAAAGAAACAATAAATACTGCTCAGCAAAATATCACATTAAAAATGGATAATGGAAATATTAGGGTTGTTGAGGAACAAGAAAATGCTAATATAAAAGATAAAGACGGAAATGTATTGGGGAGTCAAAAAGGAAATGTTATTGAGTACAATCCTAAAAATAAAATAGAGAAACTTGTATATAATACTTTAACGGTTCCCTATGGAAAACGTTTTGTTGTAAAGTTATCTGATGGCACAAAGGTGAATTTAAATGCAGGTACCTCTTTAAGGTATCCTGTAAAATTTTTAAAAGGTAAAAAAAGGCAAGTATTTATTGAAAATGGAGAAGCCTTTTTTAACGTGACTAAAGATAAAAAACACCCTTTTATAGTAAGTAATAAAAATTTAAATATAAAGGTTTTAGGAACAAAATTTAATGTAAGTTCTTATCCAGAAGATAAAAATATAGCTACAGTTTTGGTAGAGGGTTCAGTAAGTTTATATGTTTCTAATGATATTTATGAACCTAAAAAAGCTACATTATTAAAACCAGGTTATAAAGCAGATTTTAGTAAAAAGAAGGCCTCTATTAGTATAGAAAAAGCGGATGTAGAAGTATGTACAGCTTGGATTGATGGAAGAATTATATTAAAACACATGAAGTTTAATGATATTATAAAAAAGTTAGAACGCCATTACAATGTAAAAATAATTAATAATAATAAATTTTTGGGAGAAGAATTTATTACTGCAACATTTGATATTGAAACAATAGAGCAAGTATTTGAAGCAATTAACGAATTACATCCTATCAAATTTAAAATAAATAAAAATCAAATAATAATTAACTAAAACAATTAAAAATAGCCGATGAAATAATCACTTTTAACTTAATAATGAAAGCAACATTATTTATAATAAAAAATCGAAAGATGCTGCAACACCTTCCGATTAAATAATGTGACTAAAATTAACTAATCACTTAATACACTACAAAAATATGAAAAAAGTAATAAGGTTAAGAGTAAAATATTCTTTTCCAATAAAACTTAATTTAAAAATGAGAATTACTTTATTTTTATTAATAGTATCTCTTTTTCAACTTCAAGCCAATGAAATTAATGCACAAAAAACAAAAGTTACGTTAAATTATGCTAATGTTAGTTTAGAAACAGTACTCAATAAGATAGAATCTGTTACAAAGTTTAAATTTATTTATAAGGATAAAGAAATAGATTATTTGCAAAAAGTATCGGTTAACGCTAAAAAAGAGGTTTTATCTAAGGTATTACAAAATCTACTTTCAAAATTGAAAATTTCCTTTTCACTAAAAGGAAAACAAGTTGTTTTAAAACCTAGTAAAAAAACTTTACACACTGGTATTCTAAAAAAACAAAAACAACAAGAACAAATTACAGGTAAGGTAGTAGATGAAAATAACCAACCGATACCTGGGGTTAGTATTTTTGTAATGGAAACGAAAAGAGGTGTGGTTTCAGATTTTGACGGAAATTATACCTTAAAAATAACCAATGCTTCAGAAAAAACACTAAAATTTAGTTTTTTGGGCTATGTAACAAAAAAGATAACTATAGGCAACCAAAAAGTTATTAATGTAACCCTAAAAGAGGCTACCAATGCTTTAGATGAAATTGTGGTTACTGGGTATCAGGAAATTAAGAAATCTCGAACAACAGGATCTTTTGCTAAAATAAATAATGTAACTTTAGAAAATATTCAAACCTTGGGTATTATTGAAAAAATTGAAGGTTTAGTTCCTGGGCTAATTTCCGATAGAAATGGTAGGTTGGTACTTAGAGGTGTGTCTACATTTCGTAGTGGAGATTCCTCGGAACCACTAATTGTTTTAGATAAACACCCTATAGAACCAGAACTTCTTGAGACTATTAATCCAGATGATATAGAATCTGTTACAGTTTTAAAAGATGCTGCTGCAGCATCTATTTGGGGAGCACGTGCTGCAAATGGAGTTATTGTTATTGTTAGTAAAAAAAACAAAAAAGACAATAGTCCGTTGGCTATAAACTTTTCAACTACTATTACATTTCAAAAAAGACCAGATCTTACTCAGTCTTCGGGTTCAACTTCGGCATTACTCGAATTACAAGAGCATCAAGCAAAAAACGGTTGGGCTTCTACAAATTTTTTACTCCCTAAAGGTTTTGCTACCTACAAATCGTTTTTTGATGGTAACATTTCAGAATCAGAGAAAAACAATATTATAAATAATTTAAAAAAAAATGATTTAAGAAAAGAGTTTTCAAGATACTTACTTCGTAGCCCAATCCGTAAAAACTATAATATATCTGCTTCTGGTAGTAGCGAAAAAAATGCTTACTATTTTTCAACTAGTTTTAATGATATATTAACTGAAAACCAAGGATTTAACGATGAGCGAATAAACCTTAATGCTAATAATGTATTTTACATAACCCCCAATTTTAAAATAAATACAGGCGTAACTGTATATATTAAACGTGAAAAATTAAACGGGTATAAAAACTTTGAAACTGTGGCAGTAGATCAGTATGAAAGAATATTTGATAAAAATGGAAATTATACTTCAGTTAAACTTGCGGAAAACCAAAAAACGGGTTTAGTTCTTCCTTATGATTGGAAATATAATCTAAAAAAAGATCAATTAGAATTTAATAAAACGAGTAATGATAATACTTATAGGGTGAATTTTGGTTTAGATTACAATATTAAAGACTATTTAAATTTAAATATAAATTACCAATATAATCATTCACAAACAGTATTTAAAGACTTAAATAATGAAAACACCTATTTCACTAGAAATCTATTAAATGATTATACTTCGCTAAATAATGATGGAACCAGTGTAAATAATATTCCTTTAGGATCTATATTAGATGAAACAAATTCAAGTTTTAAGTCTCAAACCATAAATGCACAAATAAATTTTAAAAAAAGATTTAATAAGCATGATATTGTTTTCCTTGCAGGGGCAGAAGTCAGGCAGGTTGTAGCAGAATCTTCTCTGAACAGGATATATGGCTACAACCCAGAATCATTACGAATAGATAACCATATAGACTATACCTCAAAAATTCCATTAGCTTCAAATCCTTTTGGAGTAAGTAATACAATACCATTCGTACAAGGGGTGTCGTACAACGAAAACAGGTATGTTTCTACCTATTTTAATTTAGGGTATAGTTATGCCGATAAATATAAACTCTCAGGAAGTTATAGGTTAGATGATTCTAATTTATTTGGTGCTTCACCAAAATATAGAAACATTCCATTATGGTCCGTAGGTTTGGGATGGAACATAACAAAAGAAGATTTTTTTAATAGTAACGTAATAGATAATTTTGTTTTAAGAACTACCATAGGTACTGGAGGAAATATAGATAGAACCACAAGCCCTTTTACTATTTTAAGAAACAGTTCTAATTTTAGAGCGTCTGGAAATAGATTGCCATATGCTTACCTACAAAGTCCACCAAACCCTACACTGCGTTGGGAAAAAACAACAACGCTAAATTTAGGATTAGATTTTTCGATATTAAATAGAAGGCTCTATGGCTCTGTAGAATATTACGAAAGAAAAAGTGTAGATTTATTAGCAAATAAAGAATTTAACCCAACCTACGGAATCGATTTTGCCTTATATAACGTTGCGGAAATGTCTAATAAAGGGGTGGACATTAATTTAAATGCAGTAATAATAAAAAAACCATTTAATTGGACATCAACTTTAAATTTTAGTACAAATAAAAACAAAGTTGAGTCTGTGAGTTTTGACAATGAAAATTTTAACTCATACATAAACAATAGTCCAAGAGTAGGTTTACCTTTAAGACATCTGTATAGCTATAAGTGGGCAGGTTTATCAAACGAAGGGTTTTCTCAAGTTTTCGACAAAGATGGAAACATTATTTCTTATAATGATAATAGAACTTTCGAAATTGAAGATTTAACCTACAGTGGTGGGGTAGAACCAAAAGTTTATGGAGGGTTTGTAAATTCTTTTACATACAAGAACTTTTCATTATCAACAATATTTACTTATAAATTTGGGTATAAGTTTAGAAAATCATACTTTGATTATATTGACTATGCTAATAGAATTCCAGACTTTGTTCCTAAAGAATTTGAAAATAGGTGGCGTAAACCAGGGGATGAAAACATAACAAATGTACCCAGACTTCCAGATGATAATGCAGATTTAATATCTAAAAATAATACATTTTATATAAATGGCTCCCAAAATATTTTAGATGGTTCTCACATTAGATTTAAGCAAATAAATCTTTCCTATCGTCTTCCTAAAAGTGTTACAGAAAAACTAACCATTCAATCCTTAAAGTTTGGTTTTCAGGTAAGAGATTTGGGTGTAAAAGTATTTAATAGTGAAAGAGTAGATCCAGAAAACAATAGCTTTAATGTAGGGTACATACCTATACAACCCGAGTATACTTTTAGTGTAAATGTAAACTTTTAATTAAATAAAATATGAAAACATATATATATTCAGTCTTATTTATATTCTTACTTTCTTGTAGTAAAGATTATTTAGACATTGTTCCAAAAGGATTTGTAATGCTTACTAAAGTCGAAGATTATAGGTTAATGTTAGACCAGATAGACAGGAAAGGTGATTCAAATGGTTTTTTTTATTGTAGTGATAATGACCAATATTTATCGGACGAGGTAAAAATAACAGATGATTATAACAAAGTTTCTCCTTCGAGATATAATCGTAAGTCTATAAACCAATATTTATGGAAAGATAATAGTGTGGAAATAAATCAGAACTTTAGAGATTTAGATTGGGATGCGCTATTCAACCAAATATACATTAGTAACATTGTTATTAACGGAGTTCTAGGTGCAAAAGGTAAAGTTAAAATAAAAGAACAACTATTAGCGGAAGCAAAAACTCACCGAGCTTATGCGTATTTAGTTTTAGTTAATTTGTATAGTAAGCATTATAACCCAACAACTTCCAATGCAGATTTAGGCGTTCCTTTATTAACAGAAGCTATTCTTGAAGGTTCTTTAAAACGAGCAACTGTTCAACAAACTTATGATTTTATTTTAGAGGATTTAAAAACTTCTATTAAAGCTTTACCAGATTTTCCAGAATGGAACCATAGGCCATCAAAAGCATCGGTCTATGCTCTCTTAGCTAGAACATACTTGTATATGGGCGATTTTAATAAAGCACTTACTTTTTCTAATAAGTCTTTAACCATTTATTCATCGTTAATAAACTATACCCAATTACCTGCAACTTCAATTGTTTCTTTATATCCGAACTTAGTGAGTTTTCCGACATATCATGAAAACACTGAAGTTTTATTAGCTAAAGGAAGGTTGTCAGTTGCATATTTGCCAACCGAACTTAGCGATACGCATTTGGCTCTTTTTGATACTGCAAATGATATAAGATATAAGGGGGTTTTTGCTAAAGACTTTGTAGCTCCTAGTTTTATTACGGTGGCTTTTGATGGCCAATTAGGGCAAGGTATTAGATTAATTGGCCCAAGTGTTCCAGAAATGATGCTAACAAAAGCAGAATGTCTTGCTAGACAAGGAGACATTACTGCACCCATAGATATAGTTAACGATTTACGAAAAAAAAGAATTGAGAATGTTGTCGATTTAGGATACCCTGCAACTAGTAACGAGGCTTTAAGAATTGTAAAAGATGAAAGAAGAAGAGAATTTACCAATAAAGGACTGAGGTGGTATGACATAAAAAGATATAACGTTTACGACAATGCCAATATTACATTAACCAGAACGTATAAAGGAGAAACACAAACCCTGGCTCCAGGAGATAATAGATGGGTGTTTCCTATCGCAAAAATATATACATCTTTAAATCCAGAATTAGAACCTAATCCTTAATAATTTGCCTAAACCATTTAAAGAGTTGCTTATTTATTATTTTTAAGCTATTTTACTCTAATAAGATAATAAAGTAATTTAAAAGAAAACACATGTTAAAAAAAGTCTCGATTTTTTTGTTAATTATCGTTCTTGGATGTAAAAACCAACTACCAATATCTGAAAGTTTAGAAAAAAAACAAACTTCTGGAGTTTTTCTGAGCTATATAGACGCTTCAATAAAACCTGGAGACAACTTTACAGCCTACGTGAATGGTAATGGTTTACAACCCAAAATGGTAGAATTTTATAAATTTACAAGAAGTATAAATTCAAATATTATCAGTTCAGTTATTTCAAAACAAGGTTCTTTAAGCTCAGATGAACAAAAAATAAAAGACTTATATCAATCATTTATTAACTTCAAGAAAAGAGATAGCATAGGAGTTTTACCTCTAAAACAGGAATTTTCTAAGATAGACGCCATTAAAACAACTTCTGGTTTAATGGCTTACTTTGCATATGCAAATATATATGGGTATGAAGTTCCACTAAAAATAAATGTAAATAACAAGAAGCAAATCTTATTGGAAAAAGGAGGTTTGCAATTAGGAAATTCTAGAATTTATGTTAACACAGACAATAAAAGATATAAAAATTATATAAAAAATCTTTTTACAAAAACTGGATTTTTTTTTGATGAAAACACTATTTCATCTATTGTAGAATTAGAAACCAAATTAGCGAAAATACATCAAAATATAGATAATAAAAGTTCTAATGAATCTACTGTTTTTACATTAAATAAACTCAATAATGTAGTACCTAAAATTAATTGGGATAGATATTTTAAAGAAGCTTTTTTAAGTATGGAGGTTAAAACAGTTGTATCTTCACAGGAATATTTACAAAAACTTGCAGGCCTAATTGAAATTACAGAATTATCAGTATGGAAGAGTTATTTAAAATGGGCTCTTTTATTTAAAGGTGCTACATTTTTAAATAAGTCTATTTACAATGCTTACGCTAGTTTTTATGGAATTAATATCTCTGAAAATTTTAATAGAGAAGCAGTACGCTGTATAAAAGATAATTTACAAGAATTAATTAGCAAAAAATTTGTAAAAACATACTGTACAGATAAAGTTAAAAAGCGAGTAGAAGATATTGTTTTAAACATCCAGAAAGCTTATGTTTTAAGAATTAAGAAATTGGACTGGATGAGTAGTAAATCGAAAGAAGAAGCTCTTGATAAACTTAAAAAACTTAGAAAAATTATAGGTTATGTTGATAATTGGACAGATTATAATGATTTAGTAATTACGCCTAACAACTTGTATGAAAATATTAGGCAACTTAATTTATTTAACTATAAACAAAGCCTTACTAGGTTGTTAGAAGATAGTATTAATAGTAACTCAAAAAGATTTTCACCATTAATACCCAATGGTTATTTTATGCCGAGTGAAAATAAAATATGGATTTCTGCGATGCTATTTAGTAGCCCTCCTTATTTTACAGAATCAGCAGAAGAAGCCATAAATTATGGAGCTATCGGTGCTGTAATAGGTCATGAACTTGGTCATGCTTTTGATTCTAATGGGAGTTTATATGACAGTAAGGGTGTTAAAAGAGATTGGTTAGTAAAAGAAGATAGGCAGAAGCTTAATAAAAAAATGGATACCCTTGTAAAACAGTACGATGCATATGAGATAATACCAGGTCATTATGTAAACGGAAAAGAAACACTAGGAGAAAATTTAGCCGATTTAACAGGGTTAAGTATGGCAATAGAAGCATATAAAAGATTACGTAAAGATGATATTATTATTGATGGTTTTACATCTTTACAACGTATTTTTATTGGCTATGCATCAATTTATGATAATGTTAGCAATAATAAGTATTTTTTAAACAACCCCCAAAGTAAATATCCTCCATCCAAATTTAGAGTAAATGGTGTAGTAAGAAATATAGACGAATTTTATGAAGCTTTTCAAGTAAAACCTACTGACTCTCTTTATCTTTCCCCTAATAAGAGACTTAAAATATGGTAATTTTTGTGCAAAAAACAGTTCACTTTTGTAAAATGTTCAGAGCAAAATCATACTTCATAATTTAATCGACATTTTTCTTATGAACCTAATAAAAAAACAAGGCATTCAGGTAAAAAAGATTTAAAAATGGTTTGGAAAGATAAATATCTGCTAAAAAATATCCAGTATAAGAGTATGATTTTTCTCAGAAGCTAAAATTACCAAAATGTTAAATTTGGTTATTTTTTTATATCTTTAGCAAAATTTTAAACATTTATTTTTGATTAAATGGATACTGCATCTTTGTTTAACTATAATGAAAACTTAAAAAAAAATGGAAATGAATCATTTTTTTTTAAGGAAAAGAAAGTTATAAATGGTGTCTCAGATTTACAATTATGGCAAGAGTTTAAATCTGGAAGTGAGTCTGCATTTGCTACAATATATAAAAACCACGCAGCAAAACTATATAGCTATGGTTTAAAACTGGTAAGAAATGAAGATTTAGTAAAAGATTCTATACAAGATTTATTTGTTGATATTTGGAACTCTAAAGATAAATTAGCAAATGTAACTTCTATAAAAGGATATTTATACAAATCAATTAGAAGAAAATTAATAAGAGAAGCTACAAAGCAAAGAAAGTTTTTCGATAATACTAAAGATATAAGTAATCTGTTAAGTTCAACACCATCTGCAGAGTTTAACCTTATTGAAAAGCAACATTTTGATCGTGATTGTAAAATATTAAAAAAACATATTGCTACTTTATCGCAAAAGCAAAAAGAAATTATTCATTTAAAATTTTATGCCAACTTAAGTTACGAAGATATAATGGAGGTAATGTCTTTAGATAAAAAAGCCACCTACAACTTAATGTCTCGAACAGTAAAAATTCTTCGTAAACAAATGAAATTTTCTCTTATTTTTCTAATGCTCTTATTTTCTTTTTAAGTTCCACAAACTTCACATTTATTTCTTCTTTTTTTTTCTACAAAAGAAACATCTATTTTTAAGATAATTTTAAACATCATAAAAAAAAACGTTTTTTTTTTGAAGTAAAAATTAAACTTTCTGCTCTTGTAAAATAACACCTATTTAATGTTAGTGTGTTTTTGGTTTAAAAATTACTTTTTTTAGAAATTATAACTTTTATATGAAATATAATTATTTTGGTGTTGAAGACTTCATAAAAGATGAATATTTCCAGAAATGGATTTTATCAACAGATGAAATGACAGATAATTTTTGGGAAAATTGGTTGTTAAAACATCCAAATAAAAAAGATGACGTTGCAGAAGCTAAACGATTTATTCTTTTAATGAATTTTAACCCAGATGAATTCTCGGATACAGATTTTAACACAACATGGCAAAATATTATTGAAAAAAGAGACTATGTAAACAAAAAAAGTAGCCCTAAGTTTTACATATTAAAAGTAGCAGCATTATTGGTTTTGTTTCTTAATTTGGGTTATTTTTTGTTAAATCAAAAAACAA
Source organism: Polaribacter cellanae (assembly GCF_017569185.1). Lineage (NCBI taxonomy): Bacteria > Pseudomonadati > Bacteroidota > Flavobacteriia > Flavobacteriales > Flavobacteriaceae > Polaribacter > Polaribacter cellanae. Next base: position 3,982,215 of record NZ_CP071869.1, read on the forward strand.
CCAAAAAAGCTCATGCAAAAATAATTATCCCTAATAAAAGCATTACTTTAAAATTAGAGAATGGTACTACCAAAGTTATTAAAGAAAATATAAACACTTCACTTGAAAACTCTAAAGGGAAGGTTTTCGGAAACCAAAAAGGAAACGAGTTAATTTATAAAAAAGAGATTGAAAAAGAAAAAATTGCATACAACACATTAACAGTGCCTTATGGGAAACGTTTTAAAGTTAAATTATCAGACGGAACAATAGTTCATTTAAACTCTGGAACATCTTTAAAATATCCTGTAAATTTTATAAAAGGGCAAGATAGATTGGTGTTTTTAGAAAATGGAGAGGCTTATTTTGAGGTAGCAAAAGACAAAGAGCATCCTTTTGTAGTAAATTCTAACCAAATGAATATAAGGGTTTTAGGAACTAAGTTTAATGTTTCTTCGTACCCAGAAGATAGTAGTATTAGTACTGTTTTGGTAGAGGGGTCAGTGAAAATTTATGATGCAAATAAAACCTACAATCCCAAAACAGCATTTCTTTTAAAACCTAACTTTAAAGCGCTATGGAAGAAAAAAACAAAAAAGATTGAAATAACAAATGCAGATGTCGATTTATACACAGCTTGGATATATGGTAAAATTATTTTTAGGTATATAACTTTTCAAGACATGTTAAAAAAGTTAGAGCGCCATTATAATGTAGAAATTATAGACAATAATAAAACACTAGATAATAAATTATTTGCAGCAAGTTTCGATATTGAAACAATAGAAGATGTTTTAGAAACCTTAAATACTAATTATCACATAAACTATACAATTAAAGATAATAAAATAATAATTAACTAAAATAACAAAAGTGCTTATGACATAATAGAATTATTCCGTTTAAAAAGAAAAGAATTTGCTGATTTTTTTTTCAGTATTGAATGTAAACTCAGGTTGCTTTTAAATATAAATATTCTTACAATATAACTTGTTTTAGTAAACTCAAAAGTTCTACAAAAAAACTAAAACATTTTGTTTAAAACACTAATTAACTACTAATTAAAAAGATACATAAAACATATGAAAATAGTATTAAAGTTAAAGAAAATTATTTCTTTTCCATTAAAATTTGATTTAAAAATGAAACTAACTACGTTTTTATTGATAGCCACGTTATTTCAGCTCCATGCAACAGTATCTCATGGACAAAAGGTAAAAGTTACTTTAAATTTAGAAAAAGTAACTATGGAGAAAGTCTTAAATGAAATAGAATCTCAGACAGACTACAAATTTTTTTATAATTATGATGAAATTAATTATAAAAAAATAGTTTCTGTAAACGCAAAAAAAGAACTACTATCTTCTGTTTTGAAGAATTTATTTACCAATTCTAAAATTACATTTGAAATTGTAAACAAGCAAATAGTACTTAAATCTGCAGAGAAAAATAGTATTGGTAAACTTCAGCAAAAACAAATTACAGGAGTTGTTAAAAGTTCGAAAGGAGAACCCTTAGTTGGCGTTTCTGTTCTTATTAAAGGAACCAGAAAAGGAGTTTCTTCAGACTTTGATGGAAATTATAAAATTAATGTTAGTAAAGGAAAAACATTAGTTTTTAGCTCAATTGGTTATAAATTAAAAGAAGTGTTGGTAGGTGACTCTAATACTTTAAATGTTGTTTTAGAAGAAGATAAAGTAGCGCTTGAAGAAATTGTAGTAACAGGATACAGAAAAATTAAAGCGAATGAATTCGCAGGGGCATCTGCAAAAATTAAAATGGAGGATGCAAAAATAGGTGGAGTTTCTTCAGTAGATAAAATGTTACAAGGTCAAGTAGCAGGTGTACAAATAGAAACAAAATCTTCAGTTTTTGGTGCAGCACCAAAAATTAGAATTAGAGGAAATTCTTCTATAACAGGTATAAATGAGCCTTTATGGGTTTTAGATGGTGTGGTACTGCAGACTCCTTTAAATATCGAACCTTCAGCCCTATACTCTGGCTCTGCTAGAAGTTTACTATCTAGTGTTATGAGTGGTGTAAACCCAGAAGATATACAAGATATTACAATATTAAAAGACGCTACTGCAACAGCTTTATATGGAACCAAGGCAGTAAATGGAGTAATTGTAATTACAACAAAAAGAGCAAAAAAGGGAGATAAACTTAAGGTAAACTACAATTCTGTATATACCTACAGAGTAAAACCTTCGATAAATAATTTTGATATTTTAGACTCTCATGAGGAAACCAATATTCATGAGCAGCTTTTTAGAATTTATCAAGCAGAATTATTAAATTATTCTGCACGAAACGAAGGTGCATATACAAGATTATTAAACCAAAGAAATCGTAAGGAAATTAATCAAAGTCAATTTCTTCGTGGATTAAGAAGTATAAAATCCGTAAATACAGATTGGTTCGATGTCTTATTTAAAAACCCTGCTTCACACCAACAACAACACAGTATCTCCATTTCTAATGGAGGAGAGAAATCTTCTGGTCGTTTATCTTTAAGTTATTTAAAAGACCCTGGTTATACTTTAGGAGAAAATGTAAGTAGATATACTATTAATTATTCTACAAAATATTATTTTAATGATAAGTTTTCTGTAGAAGCATTAATTAAGCACTCCAATCGTAAACAAAGAAACCCAGGTAGTAGAGTAAATCCTTATAATTATGCTCTAAACACATCAAGAGCTATGAGACCTTATGATGATAATGGAAATTTTGAATATTACAAAAAGAACTATGCTCCTTTTAATATTATTAAAGAAATAGAAAACGACTATATAGATATTAACTCTAAAGATTTGAATTTACAAGTTCAATTAGATTATAAACCAAAAGACAATTTAAGTTTTAAAGTTTTAGCCAATAGAACTACTATAACTTCATCTATAGTCTCTGCAGCAACAGAAAACTCTTCATATGCTCAGTCTTTTAGAACTACAAATTTTAATATTATAAATAGAAACGGTCGTTTATATCAAGACCCAAATAAACCCTCTAATGCATTGCCAGAAACTACGCTTCCTATAGGTGGTTTTTTAGATCAAACCAATGCAGAAACTGTTTCAACTACATTTAGAGCACAAGCAGATTATACAGTATTTAGAAATAACTTACATAAATTAAATGTTTTTGGTGGTTCAGAAATTATACAAAGCAAATCTTCAGAAACAAGTTTTAAAGGATTTGGTTACATATTCGAATCTGGAACTCCAATTCCAAATGAACTAGCCCTAATTAAATCTATTAGAGATAACGACGAAAATTATTACAATACTGCAATTTTTAGAAGAAATCAGGTTTCTTTTTATGGTAGTTTAATTTATACATTAAAAAATCGTTATAATTTTACAGCTTCTTTGAGAAATGACGCGACCAATGTTTCAGGTACATCAACCAGAAATAGGTTTTTACCAACATGGGTAGCTGCAGGTGCTTGGACAGTAACTAACGAACCATTTATGGAAAATCAAGATATTTTTTCTAATTTAAAACTTCGTGTTTCTTATGGTTTAAGAGGTAATGCAGGAAATAGAGGGCCAGATTTGGTGGCTTTTTATGGTTTAAAATCTAGAATATATCCTTCATATAACGAATTATCTATAGATATAAGACAGCCAGAAGTCTCAGATTTAGATTTTGAAAAAGAACATATTTTTAATGCAGGACTAGACGCCTCTTTCTTAAAATATTTAAATATTACATTTGAATACTATCATCGTAAAAACTTTGATCTTGTAGGCTTAAAAACGGTTCCACTTTCGTTAGGTTACGATAGTAAGTTAATTAATTGGGCAACAATGACAAACCAAGGTTTAGAACTTTCGTTAAAAGTAAGTCCTATAAAAATAACAGATGATTTGAATGTGAGCGGAAGTTTTAATATAGGTTATAATAAAAACGAAGTTGTGTCTAATTACTTCGGAGATAACCCAACTACTTTTAGAGCCACAAGAATTAATGGTTTCCCGTTTCAAAATAAACCTTTAACAGGTCTTTATTCATACAAATTTGCAGGATTAGATGCTAATGGTTTGGCTCAATATTTCGATGCAAAAGGAAATAAAATACATGGTTTTAATAGATCAGATAAAGATTATGGTAATATAGAGTACCAAGGTAGTAGAGACCCATTGTATTCAGGTGGTTTTTCTACTAGTTTAAATTATAAAGGATTAACACTTACAGGACTATTTACTTTTGCAGCAGGTAATGTTGTTCGAAAGAGCGACTTTTATAGAAGAAATAACATTCAAACACTATTTAGAGACGATTTTAATGTTCCTGGAGATTATAAAGATAGATGGCAGGCTCCTGGTAATGAGTCTTATACAAACATCCCTAGATTAACAGATAATACAGATGCTACTTTTTACGCAGGTCAAGGTATTTTTGGAACTCAATATGAAGCCTATAATAAAAGTAATATTAGAACCGTTGATGCATCTTATGTAAGACTTAGAAATGTTTCTTTAAAATACGCTTTCCCTAAACTACTTACAGATATTCTTAAAGTAGATTATTTAAGCATGAGACTAGAAGCTACAAATGTTGCTTTGTTTGCATCTAAGAAATTAAGAGGGCAAGATCCTGAAACATTATTAGAGGGTACCAATATTCCGCCAGTAAAGTCGCTTTCATTAGCCATAAATCTAGGATTTTAATAAACTAAAAAATAAAAAAAGATGAAGCAATTATTTAATTATTTAATACTATTTTGTTTACTATTATCTTATTCTTGTTCCGATTTGTTAGAAGAAAAAGTAGATAATCGTACCTTAATTACCTCTTTAGATGAAATAGAGTATGGAGTGGCAAATTTAGCCCCAAGAGCAGATTACTTGTTTACAGATTTAATGAGTGATGATTATACTTTCAAGAATATTGCAGGGGGAGTTAATGGTACTCTTAGAGATCAAGTTAGACCTATTTATGAATTTACGGTAACAAAACAAAGTTTAACAAAAACTAGCTTTATCTCAAGTGGTTTTAGTCCATACATGGCTTGGCGTCGCTATTATTATAGAATTAACAACGCTTGGTTAATGTTAAAAAAAATAGAAGAATACAAACCTCAAAGTAACTCAGAGAAAGAAAGATTACTTAATGCAAAATCAGAATGCTTAGCAATAAAAGCATACTGTAACTTTATGTTGGTAAATCTTTATGCAAAACAATATGATGCAAGCACTGCATCTTCTGACTTTGGTCCTCCTTTTATAGACGGCTATTCAGCAAAATCAGTAGAAATTTTTCCACAAAAATCAGTTGAGTTTTATTACAATAATATCGAAAAAGACTTATTAGAAGCTTTAAAAGGTATTAATGACGATAAACGTATAAACAAACTGCATTTTAACACGGTGTCAATAAAAGCGTTATTGAGTAGATTGTACCTTTACAAGAAAGATTGGAAAAAATGTATAAAATATAGTTCTGAAACTTTAGAAGAAAACAATAAATTATTAGCTATTAATAAATTAATAGACAAATATATTGTTCAAAAAAATGATCTTACAGAGTATAGTAAACAGTATTTTAATCCAGACCAAGAATCTTATATTCAGGTTTCAGATAATACTTTTCAATTAATTTCCTATTTTTATTCAGGGTTCTATCCTTACCCAATTCAAGAATTTGCAGGTAATGTAGGTTTTGCTTTTTACGTTATAAGAACATCTCCTTTATTTAATGATATTATAGCAGATAAATGGTTGTACTTAGAAAGTAGAGGTAGCCAAAGATTACAAATAATGATGCCTTTATTTACAGTTGACGAAGTTGTTTTAAACAGAGCAGAGGCATATATTTATAATAACCAATTTGCAGAAGCTAAAGCAGAAATTTCAAAGATATTAGATTTAGACGTATATAGAAACCTTACAAAACGTAAAGCAGATTTAAATGCGATAAATACAAAAGAAGGTTTAACAAAATTTTTATTAGAAACAAGAAGACTTCGCTTTTTTTGTGAGGGAATGAGATGGTTTGATTTAAAACGATACCAACTTCCAATTACACATACAAGTGATGCTGGTGAATTTAAAATAGACGGAACAAACCCTTCAGACTATGTAATAAAACCACCTGTAGAAGAAATAGACTTTAGAGATTACAAATAAATAACCAAAAAACAAGTGGTGCAATATGTTACTTTTCTTTAATGTATATGTTCATATTGCATCACACAGTTTTTTAATTAAAATAATAAAAATGAGAAAAAAAATAATTTTTACAGCAGTAATGTTGTTAATAGCAGTATTCTTTATAAAATGTAAAGAATCAAACACTTTAGACGTGCCAGAACAAAAACAAGAGATTACGTTTGATGATACACCTTTAGGAAAAAAACTGAAGTATATGTATGAAAAATACGATGCTATTATTAGTTATAAATGGGATAGAAATGTTTTTGCTCAGAATGCATTAGCAGACCCAGCAGCTGAAGAAGATGTGCTACCTTATGTAGAGATGATGGAGGAAGTGTTTTTTAAAGCAATAGAAAAAGTACAAACCAAAAAGACAGATTTTGCAAACAAAGAAACACCACTAAACTTTTACCTTATAGGAAGTGGTATTAATTACGGAGAAGGAGGTAATTTTGGTGAAGGAACAGTTGGTCAGGCAGGAAATATCCAGCCAAATAGATTAACATTAGGAGGTTTAACAGAGTATGGAAACCTTATTCGTAATGGCTCTGAAGATAAGTTTATTGAAGCCAGTATCGATAGAAGTGCTTTCGGGTTTCCTGCAGAAGGAGGTTTAGCAGGGTTTCTTTATCATGAATTTACACACTATATAGATGCCAAACACGATATTCCAAAAGGGTTTGAAAAACCAGCGTTCGATAACTATTTAAGAGGTACAAGTGCATACACAAGAGTAAAATATAATGATGCAAGAAAAAAAGGGTTTATGTTACCTTATGGGATGCAAAATGAACACGAAGATTTTGCAACCTATGTACAAGTTTTAGTGTGGAAAGACAGAAAAACAATAGAAGATAACTACGTGTTAAGCAATGCTACTAAAGAAAAATTAAAACTTGTTTACGACTATTACTTAGAAAAAGGATTAGATTTATATAAACTTAGAGATTATTTGCACTCAGATGAGCTTAGAGAAAAGCTTTTAAAAATAAAAGAAAAGTACAAATAAATTACCAAAGATTTTAAAATTTTGTATTTATTAATCCAATAACTAAAGTTCTTTTTGTTTTATAGATAATAATAACAAGACATAGTAGAGCAAATAAATACAAATATTTATTTAAACTTTATGTTGAATAAATAGTAAATAAAAATTAGTTATTGTTTTGGAATATTCTTTTAAAAAATATTTCTAATTTTTAAAAAGAATCTTTTTCGATAAATAACACCACTTAAAACTAAAAAAAATGAAAACAAAAATACAGTTACTATTGCTATTAGTATGTTTGGTTTTGGTTTCTTCTTGTGAAGCTGATTTCGATAATAGTATACCAGAAGGACAAGCAGATATAACAAAAAGCCACCAGAAATTAAAGCAAATACTTCTTTCAAAAGAAAAAGAAGGTAATATTTGGGTTACAACACCTATGAAGTTCAAAAAGGAATATAGATATATGTTTGGACGTTGGAAAAACGGGGATATTGTTACGCCTTATTTTGTAGGATATGATTTTAAAGACGATGGAGGTGTGAAAATTTATGCAACTATAAGACAAGCAGATTTTCAAACAAAATCAAATCAAAAAGATATTTTACACGATAATCCTAACACTTATGAGGTAAGAGGAGAATTAAGAAGTGAATTAGCTATTTTAAGTAAAGGAGTTTTATCTCAATTTAAGAGAGAGAAACTTATGGATTTTGATTATAGAGTAGAACAGTTTGAAGAAAATAAAATAGATTTAGCAACATTTTATTCTAAAGTTATTACTCCAAAATTTTCTTTAATACCTTACAATGCAGAGAAGTTTTTTAGCTTTGCTAAAGTATGTGAGTACTTATATGACGAAGATGGTACTTATTCCACTGTAATAGAATCAAGTCGTGCTCCATATAAAATATTTATTGAGAATGAAAAAGGTGCACAGGAATTGGTTAGTTTTCCAAATAGAAACCCAAATTCTTATGCTACCGTGATTTCTGAAATTATTCATCAAAATTATGATGCAGATAAAGAATTATTGGGTTTCAAAATTACAGACGATATTAAAAAAATAGAAAAGGGGCTTAAGTTTTTTGCAAGTAAGTTGGTAACTTATAAAATAAAATATTTAGAAGTTGAAAATTTTGCGCCTGATAAGATTGTGTTAAAATCGTATGATTCTCCATCAGACAAAACAGATACAGACAAGGTGTATAAAATTATTATTGAATATTAATATTATTTTACTAAAGTCCACCAAATAACTCACTAAAATTTTAGTGAGTTATTTTTTTTGATAGACAGTTTGTTGTTTTAAAGCCAAAGTTGGTGTTTTCGACTGCACTCAGCATAAATTTCTCTTCTCAATTAATTTAATTTATCAAACAAAAAAAGTCCCAAAAATTAATTTGAGACTTTTCAATTTAAGAGCCGATGGAGGGACTCGAACCCACGACCTGCTGATTACAAATCAGCTGCTCTAGCCAGCTGAGCTACATCGGCTTTTTGTTTTAACGAGCGCAAATTAAAAACAAAAATTAAAATTAACCTAAACAAAATTGCTTTTTTTGCATAAAAAAAGCTTCAAAATAAATTGAAGCTTTTATAACAAGAAGAATAAATTACATTGTATAGAAAAATTGCTCTTTAGCAATTTTTCCATTCTGTACTTCGAAAACGCAAACTTCGTCCATTTGTTGTCTTCCTCTACTTTTAAATGTTACATCGAAACTCATTTTGCTTGTAAAATGGTTGTCTGCAACTACAGGTTCAGAAATTTCGCTACTGTGAAATTCCACGACATCCTCTAACCATTGCTTGCTTTTTTCGAAGACATTTTGTTTTCCAGAAACAACTTCACCATAAGGAACGCCAGGCATTTCTCTACTAACCACATTGTCTGCATACAATTCTGTAATGCATTCTAAATTTTTTCCTTCTTGGCACATTTGGCGCCATTTGTTTGCAACTTCTAAAGTATTCATAATTTTATATTTTGGTTCGACTTTAAAGTTAAGCAAATTAATTTAATGCTTCTTTATAGGTTTTTAAACAACGTTCTCTTGCTTCTTTATGATCTACAATTTCTTTGGCATACGTAAGTTCTTGAAATTCTGGCACCCATTTTTTAATGTATTTTAAATCTTTATCGAACTTTTTAATTTGAGTTGTTGGGTTAAAAATTCTAAAATACGGAGATGCATCTACACCAGAACCTGCAACCCATTGCCAATTACCAACATTACTTGCCATTTCGTAATCGTGTAATTTTTCTGCAAAATAAGCTTCTCCCCATCTCCAATCGATTAACAAATGTTTGCATAGAAAACTTCCTACCAACATTCTAACTCTGTTATGCATAAAACCAGTTTCGTTTAATTGACGCATTCCTGCATCTACTAAAGGATATCCAGTTTGGCCTTCGCACCATTTTTTAAATTCTTTTTCGTTATTTCGCCATTCAATTCTGTCGTATTTTTGTTTGAAGGCTTCTTTGTGTGTTTTTGGGAAATGCCATAAAATTTGCATAAAAAATTCTCGCCAAATTAATTCTTGCCAAAAAATTTCGTTTTTTTCTGAAGTGGCTTTTTTAATCATTTTTCGAATACTAACCGTTCCAAATCGTAAATGTGGTCCTAATTTAGAAGTGGCGTTTTTCGCAGGAAAATTACGTGTGTCTTCGTACTCTTGAATTAAAGTAGGCGTAACATCGTAATCGTCTATTTTTTGTTTGGATTTTGTAAAACCTAAATCAGATAATGAAACATTGGGTAAACGCGTATTTTTTATCAAGTTTTTTAAGAAAGAATTGGTGTAGTAAATATCTAAATTATAGGTTTTAAACTGTTCTTTCCAAACTTTCATATAAGGAGTATATACCACATAAGGGTTTCCATCTTTTTTTACAACTTCATCTTTTTCAAAAATTACTTGGTCTTTAAAAGTCTTAAAATGGATGTTATTATCTACTAATAATTTTTCAATTTCTTCGTCTCTTTCTTTTGCATAGGGTTCGTAATCTCTATTTGTAAAAACGGTATCTATTTTATAATCTTTTATTAAATTTTGATAAATCTCTTTTGGAGTTCCATAAAAAATAGCCAAACTACTGTCGTTTTCATCTTGTAAGGTTTTTCTCATTTTTTGCAATTCATCAAAAATAAAGGTGACTCTTGCATCGTTTTTTGGTAGTTTGTCTAAAATATTTTCATCAAAAATAAAAATAGGAAGCACAGGATACTCACTTTTTAAAGCGTTGTAAAAACCGATATTATCATCTAATCTTAAATCTCTTCGAAACCAAAAAATATTTATTTTGTTTTTCATTTTTGCAATTTTTTATTCAGTTTTAATGGAGAATTGTGGTAGTTACACAATTTTATTATAATCAACTTTACGTCTAACGTCTTATGTGTAAAGTCGAAAAGCGAAAGCATCTTATGTCTTATTTTTTATATTCTCCAAAAAGTTCTATTAATTTTTTTTGTCTGTATTCAAAAATTTCTTCCAATTTTGGTTTCACTAAAAAAGGGTGCGCCATTTGTCCTAAAATTCCCATAGGAACTTTGTAGTCGATAATATCTTCCATTTCTACACCACCTTCAATTTCCTTGATAAAATGTTTATGATGCCACAAAGCATAAGGCCCAAAACGTTGTTCGTCTACAAAATATTCCTTGTCTTTTACGTGCGTAATTTCTGTGACCCATTTTGTTTTTATTCCCAAAATCGGAGTTACAATATACTGAATTATCTGTCCAGGAAACATGGGTCTGTCTGCTCCAGAAAGAATATCGAAACTCATATAATTTGGAGTAATTGTTTTTAAATTCTTAGGGTTCGATAAAAACTCCCAACCTTTTTCTAATGAAATTGGTAGATTTTGTTTTCTGTGAAATGTGTATATTTTCATTTTAATTGTGTATTAAAACATAAAGATTTAAGGAAGTTGCAATGCACAACCAAATTATATATGGGAGTAATAAATATTTGTAATTTTTTACTTTACTACTCAATTTAAAGAAGTAATAAAATAGGAGAGAAGTGAGTAGTGTAAGGTTTATCAACCCCAATAAAACCAAATGCTGATTGAAGAAAATAAAGTTCCAACTTACATTTAATATAAAATGAAAAAGAAAAATAAATTTCATTTTCTGTGTGTTTTCTTCTGAAAACAATTTTCCTAAATAAACGGAAAAGCAAATCATAATTAACGTCCAAGTAACACCAAAAACCCAACCTGGAGGTGTCCAAGGTGCTTTGTTTAAATTGATATACCAATCTGTCATTGGACCATTTTCCATCAACCAATTTCCAATAGCCAAACCACCAAAATTGATGATTAAAAATAAAATGGTAAAATTTAATTGTTTCATTTTAAGAATTTGCTTTTAACTTTTCTATTTCTTTTAGTAGATTGTCTGCTTCTAAATATTTTTGGTCACTATCACTTCTATTGATAGATTGTAGTTTAAAACCTTCTTCCAACAATTTTTTATATTTTTCTTGTAATTTTTCTACTGCTGATTTCTTTTTGAAAAGTCCGAACATAGCTTTTATTTTAGTTAGAATTTGTCTGTTCGATCGCAGTCGAGAAGACAGGTTATATTTTATTTTAAGTATTTCGTAATTTTAGAACTCAATGGTTTTGTAATTGAAAAATAATAATCTATTAACTTCCCTTCAGGAGAAACCAAATATTTTTGAAAATTCCATTTTACAGTAGAACTCTTTTTGTTATTAAATTCTCTATTTGTTAACCATGTATATAAAGGGTGTTGATTTATGGTCTTGTATATGAAAAGTAGCGGATTTTAAGCTCTAATTTTTCGGATTATTACTGACCTTTAATTTATTCATTTTCTTTCGATTAAGCGATTAAACAGCTATTTTTTATATACGTTGTTACCCAACGTTATTTATTCACTTAATACATCTATTATTTTTAATTTTAGTTCTTCATTAAAGTCATCTTCGGTCAATATAGAACAAATAATTTCGTGTAATAATTCTTTGTCAATTTTGTTATCCGCAACATAAACTGCAATATTCTCCATTTCGATAATAAATTTATCAATACAGTATTCTATTCCATTGACTTCTAAAAAGTAAGCTCCTAAAGCAATAGATGTTCTTTTATTTCCGTCACTAAATGCGTGAAATTTGTTTACCGAAAAAACAAGATGGGTTAGTTTGTCCTCAAATTCGGGATAGTATAAGTCATTTTGAATATGTTCTAAAACACTTTCAACTTTTCCAATTTCTATAATTCCTGAATTTCCTCCCGAATTTTCTATGATGAAATCGTGAGTTCTTATTGCGTGTTCAATGTTAAAATAAATATATGTTTCCATTATCTATTTTTTAACCTCTTAAACACGTCTATATTATTAAGGATTCGGTCTTCTAAATCCATACTTTTTTCTCCAAGGAATTTGTCAAATTCCTCTGTAGAGAGATGCGTTATATAGTTTTTTAATTTTTCGTGTAATGCATCTCTGAAAGCCATATCTCTACTCGCCATTAATCCTCTCACTTTTTCTCTTAATGGTTCATATATTGAATTTGTAATATTCTCAAATTGGTCAAACAAGGCGTTTGTTTCTGATAATCGTAGTTTTCTATGTGCTTTTTCAGAGTGTTTTTTTAGAAAGTCCGCAAATCCATTTTCGTAACTTGATATTAAATCTAATACTTCTGAATACATTGTTGACCTTACACTTTCTTTATCTTTTAATTTAAGTATTTGACGATATTCTTTAGCATCTTCTTTAAATATACTTTTATATACTTTATTGGTTAATTGTGCGTATTTGAATTTATTAGGTTCAACATAACTATCGAGTGCATTTGTAAATTCTTGTCTATAATTATGTTCTTTTAAAGCACTTGATAAGAATTCTTCCTCTCTTTGGTTTATGTATTTTGTATTTCCTCCAAGTTTTTGATTAATTACATCTATTACGATGTCTAAAATAAAAGCTCGTAATAATTTTGCTTTTTCACTTTCGGTTAAAATCATTCCAATATTTAGGAATGCACGGAAAGTGAAAACTCCTAAAACAGATGTCTTTTTTAAGGATTCATCTATGGTGCCGACATTTGTGTCGGTACCATACGCTAACTTGAAGTCTTTCAGTCTGTTCCCAGTTAGAATTTCATATCCAGATTCTTCAAATTCTGATTTGTTACTTTCTATATACCTTTCCACAGTTCTTTCGTCAATTTCGAAGAATTCTGCTACTTGTTTTTTCGTGAATCTATATTTATTTTCAAACATTACACCTGGAAATGAAATTTCATCATAAATGATTTCTAAGGCATAATTATTATTCAGAATATTTTTTCTATGTAAGTCAGATGTTGTTAAATCTTTATTCATCTTGTAAAGTTACGATTTTGTTTTTTTTCGTAATGTTGGGTAACACCTTTTACATCTACCTTTTCTGTAATCAAAAAAGAAACGCCATAATTTACTTTACAAAATTCTTCGATTTCGGAAGCATTTCCAGGTTCTTGTTTCCCAAATTGATTGCAAGGAACTCCAATAACCACCAAGTTTTCTTTATACAGATTACTCAATTCTTCCAGTTCTTTATATTGTGAAGTAAAGCCACATTTCGAAGCGACATTTACAAACAAGATAAATTTGTTTTTGTATTCAGATAAGTCAATAGCTTTGTTTTGTAAACTATTGATTTTAATATCATAGATATTGGTCATATTTTAAATTTTGAAACTGACAATACCGCAATCTAATTCGAAAATTTGTCCGGAAATAGAAGCTGCTTTGTCAGAAATTAAGAAAGTTGCCAAATCTGCAACTTCTGTAGGTTGTAAGTATTTTTTAAGAGGATGACGTTCTGTGATGTTTTCTATCATACGCTCGTTTCTTAAAAGTTTAGAAGCTAATTGAGTATTTGTAACAGTAGGGGCTATTGCATTTACACGAATTTTTGGTGCGAATTCTGCACCTAAAGACTTTGTTAAACCTTCTACAGCAGATTTTGCAGCGGCTACACTTGCGTGAAAAGGCATCCCTAATTTGGCAGCAACTGTGCTAAATAATAAAATATTTGGGTTGCTCCCTTTTTTTAATGAAGGTAAATAATATTGAATCGCTTTAACAGCACCAATAACGTTAATTTCGAAATCGTTTCTAAAATCTTCTAATTTTAATCTCGAAATTGGTTTTAAATTAATACTTCCAGGACAGTAAATTAAAGCATCTATAACTTTAATTTCTGGCAAAGCATTTTCTAAAATATTGCAATTATAATGAGTAAGATTACTGTGAGGCTGCAAAGAAGCAGATCTACTGATGTTAATAACTTCGTTTTTTTCAACTAAAGCATTTACAATTGCATTTCCAATTCCTTTGCTTCCTCCAATAACTACTATTTTTTTCATAATGCTTTTAAGGTCTTCCTTTCAAGCGTTTTTCAATTTTTTGTTTTACAACTGTTAAACGCTTCATTAAATCCATTAATTCTGGATCTTTGTCTTTTTTATATTCTTCGTTAAGTTCTAATACTAAAGCTTTTACCTCTCTGGATGCTAAAATTCTATCACTTGTAGTTTTAAATGAGAATTTTCTCGTCTCAAATTCTACTGCCTTTTCTTTTAATGTCATTATATTGTATGTATTCGATTTTTATCTAATTTTCGAATATAATTATAATTGTTAGAAAAGCAAGTAAAAAGTCAGTTAATTATGATGTTAAAGGTTTTCCCTTTAAACGTTTCTCGATTCTTTGCTTAATTACTGTCAATCTTTTCATGATATCCATAATCTTTTCGTCTTTATTCTCTTTATAAAACTCGTTTAAACTTAAGACTAAATCTTTCGCTTCTCTTGCTGCCATAATACGATCACTCGTTGTTGGAAATCTCATTTTTCTTGTTTCGAATTCCATGGCTTTTTCCATTAATTCTTTCATAATTAATAATTTAATGTATTTTGTAATTCTGCTATTTTTTCTTGATTCTGGAATTTGCCTCCAAAATAAGATGTAACTGTAGAAGAAGTATCATCTTTAATTCCTCTAGAAGAAACGCATAAATGTTTTGCATCTATAATAACTGCAACATCTTCTGTATTTAAAATTCCTTTTAATTCTTCCGCAATTTGGTTTGTTAATCTTTCTTGAACTTGTGGTCTTTTTGCATAATATTGTACAATTCTGTTCAATTTAGAAAGCCCTATTACTTTTCCTGATGAAATATAGGCAACATGTGCTTTTCCAATAATTGGCACAAAATGATGTTCGCAATTCGAGTAAAAAGTAATGTTTTTTTCTACCAACATTTGGTTGTACTGGTATTTGTTCTCAAACAAAGCAACTTTTGGTTTGTTTGCAGGATTTAATCCGCTAAATATTTCATCTATATACATTTTAGCAACTCTTTTGGGAGTTCCTTTTAAAGAATCGTCTGTTAAATCTAAGCCCATTACATCCATTATTTCTGAAAATAAATGGGCAATTTTTTCTTTTTTTTCTTCATCAGAGAGCTCAAACGCATTTGGTTTTATTGGTGTTTGTAAACCCGTAAATAAATGGTCGTCTCCAACTTCTTCGAATGAAAAACCGTTTAATTTTTCTGAAGTTTCTTTTGGTATTACTTCTGTAATCATAATTTGTCTTTTTAATGTGCTGTCTTTAAGTACTCTAATCTTAAAAGCAAAGCACGGTTTTTATCTTTTTGCTATAGAGTTGTTTGATATTTGTTTTTGCCTCGAACACTTAAACCTTCCTTTTTCGAAAGTTCTTAACTTTTCGTGTTTTGTTTTTCTTCCTTGAACTCTTTTTCGCCACATTTTAAAGCTTTTTGGCTTCATTTCTTTTCGCATTAAATCGATAACTTCTTGTTCTTTTAATTCGAATTGAAACTGAATTGCTTCGAAAGTTGTTCTATCTTCCCAAGCCATTTCTATTATTCTATCAATTGCTATACCATCTAAAACCATCTTTAATCAATTTAATTTATAGTGTTATAAAAATCGTAATTCTTGTCGTTTTCAATTTTTAAATCGACCAACTTTTCTATAAATTTCTTATTTTCTTTTAGTAATTTATTGCTTGTAAATCTTACAAAGTTTCCTTGTGCGTGAATGCTAAAACCATCTGTTTTATACATATAAAGTTGATAAAAAGGAATTGCCCAGCTGAAATTTTTAAGTCCTTTTGTAATGTGAACTAAAATCCCTTTTCTTCTAATTTCAATATTCGCATAATTAATATCAGCAACTGTATTCATTACATTTTTAAAACCCTGACTCACATCTGCAACCACCATTCTTTTAGAACCTACGCCTTTCATTTTTATAGCTTCTATAAAGGAATAAGCAGTTCCAACTAAATCGTTTATCGTAGTTTCTGCATCTTTATTTGTATGTGTTGTATTAAAAATCACTCTCAAATATACGTAAAATATATTTTTGTTTAATCATTTTTTAATATTGATAAACAAAAATTATGAAAGTATTAACAATCAAGGGAAAGAAGAAGTAGTAAAAATGTTCTTTTTATCAATAAAATTTCGAAAAAATATTTATCTCTATTATAGGTTAAATAGCAAACCTGTTTCTTGATGCGAAAAAATAAGGTGTTTATTTTGTACGTATAAATTGATTAAAGTGGTTGTTATTTCTGAGTGAAACGCTTTTAAAATGTAAATCATTTTGAAGTGATTTTTTAAAAACATACAAAAACAATACTCTTTTTTTTTTGAAGCCAAAGTATTGTAAGTAGCCTTGTTATCTTAGATTCTTAAACTGCTTTTAAACCAAACAATATTTATTTCTTAACTTCTAGTCTTTGTCTAATTGATTTAAAAATAATTTTGCATTTTCGAAATGTGTTTCTTTTTTATTTTGATGCATCTTATCGAAAGTTCTTATTAACATTGCCAATCTTGGGTTGCTTAAAAAGAAATCTCTGTGCTTGTCCATAAAAGTCCAGAACAAACCATCCCAAGTTTTTTGCCAGTCGCCTTTTTTGTAATTGCTCATTTTCATGATGTAATTACTACTACTTATGTAGGGTTTTGTGCTCATTAAACCACCATCTGCAAACAAACTCATTCCATACACATTGGGTACCATTACCCAATCGTAAGCGTCAATAAAAAGTTCCATAAACCATTGGTAAACTTCATCTGGGTCAAACTCGCACAAGACCATAAAATTTCCTAAAATCATTAAACGTTCTATATGATGTGCGTATGCAGTTTTATTTACTTTCTTAATCACATCGTCTATGGGTTGAATACCAGTTGTACCATGGTAAAAAGATTTTGGAATTTTTCTACTGAATTTCCAAAAGTTTTTGGTGCGTTCTTCAGTTCCTTTTACTTCGTAAACACCTCTTATAAATTCTCGCCAACCTAAAATTTGACGCACAAAACCTTCTGTAGAATTTATGGGAACATCATTTTTTTTTGCAAATGCTATAGCTTGGTCAATAACTTCTTTTGGATGTAATAAACCCACGTTTATTAAAGGTGATAATAAACTGTGATTCAAAAAATGTTCTTCTCTAACAATGGCATCTTCATAAGTGCCAAATTCGTGAAAACGGACTTCAAAAAATTGTTGTAACCACTCTTGGGCAGATTTAAAATCGATAGGATACACTAAAAAATCGTTTAGTTTTCCGTAATTTTTAGAGAAGTTTTTATTTACATAAGTTGTTGCTTCTTTATGATATTTATTTTGCGCAGGAAATTGAATTATTGGTGGCGTTTTTGTCTTCGGGTATTTCTTTCTGTTTTCATCATCAAAAGTTAGCTTGCCTCCAACGTGGTTCTTTCCGTCCATTAAAATGTCTCTATTTTTCCTTTCACTTTTATAAAATGAAGTCTGAAAAAATTTCTTTTTCGAAGGTTTAAAAAAAGTGGATAATTCTTCTTTTGTATTGATAAATAAAGGGTTATTGTGCCAAATTAATTCTAAATTCTCTTTAGATTGTTGTATGTGTTTTTCTAACCAATTGTCTGTTGGGTCTATAATATGGATTTTAGAAATACCAACTTTTGCTAATTTTGGTAGTAGTTTTCGAACATTGCTTAACTCATTTATAGCCTCTATATAATTTACTTTTTTTCCTTTTTTGATTAAAAAATTGGCATAAGATTTCATGCTTGCTCTGTGAAAAGCAATTTTTTGTTGATGAAATTTATATTGATTGAAAAACAAATATTCTTCAACTATAATAATATCATTTACCCTATCTAATACTTCAGAAGTTTTAAAAAGTTGATGAGGAAAAATAATATGTATTTCATTTGATTTCATAAAAAATGATGTTTTCTATTCAATAGTTTTTAATGTGATTAGATTTTGTCAGGTCGAGCGCAGTCGAGATCTAATTTAAAATTCAAATAACTTAAAAAATCTCTCGACTGCGCTCGAGGAGACACTAATTTTAATAACCTTAAAACAATGTTTTTTCTAACCACAATTTTCTAAATTTATGATTTGCATCATAACGTTCTGCTTGCAGTTTTGTGTTAAATTTACGGTCTCTTGGGTCATTTCCAACGCCAGCAACATACATCCAATTTCCATAATTGCTGTGTACATCGTAATCTAACAACATCGATTCGAAATAAGAAGCGCCAATTCGCCAATCTTGCAATAATTCTTTGGCAAAATAAGAAGCCACATTTTGTCTTCCTCTATTGCTCATCCAACCAGTTTCTTTCAATTCAATCATGTTTGCATTTACAAAATTGTCTTTGGTTTCTCCATTTATCCATTTTTTAATAATTTCTGAATCGGAATTCCAATGATATTCTTTCTCTAAAATTCCGCCAATTTTAAAGATTTTCGAATCGTATTTTAAAGAAATATATTTAAAATAATCTCTCCAAATCAATTCAAAAATTACCCAATAAGTAGATTGATTTGCACCAAATTCAGCTTCAAATTCTTTAATTTTCCAATAAATTGTTTTTGCGGAAATACTACCATTTGCCAACCAAGCAGAAAACTTTGTACTATAATCTGTGCCTATTAATCCGTTTCTGGTCTTCTTATAAAAAGCAACTTTTTTAGTTTCAAAAAAGTAGTTTTCTAATCTTTCTAAAGCACTGTTTTCTCCGCCAGAAAAAGGAAAAGCCGTTTTTTTATGTATCTCAAAATCATCAAACCCTAACTCTTTTAAAGTTGGAATAACTGTATTGTTTTCAATTAAATTATCATCCGAAAGTTTTGAACTAATATTTAATTCTTGAACTTTTACAGTCTTTTCTAACTTCTTTCGAAACTGTGTAAACACATTAGGAATATTAGAAAAATCGTTAGAAACAGTATCTGGATGATATAAAAATTGGTCGTAATCTTCAATAAAAGAAATGTTATTAGAAAGCGTATTTTTTATAAGATTATTAGTTTCAACTTCTTCTTTTGTCCATTCTTTTTGAGTGTAAATTTTATCAACCGAAAATTCATCACAAATTTTATGTATTTTGTTTTCTGGAGCATCAAAATAGGTGAGGAGTGTGATGTTTACATCAGAAAGTTTTTTTTGCAAATCTTTAATCGTTTCAATTAAAAATTTTGCTCTAAATTTTGCTGTTTTTTGGAAACCAAACTCATCAATTTTAAAATATTTAGGGTCAAAAAAATAGACTGCAATTACTTTTTTGTGGTTTTCTATTGCTTTTTTTAATGAGATATTATCATATACTCGTAAGTTATTACGAAACCAAATTAAACCTGTTTTTTTTTGTTTCTCCTGCATTTTTCGCTACAATATTTTACGTCTTCCCAATTCTTTTCCCATTTTTTTCGCCAAGTGAATGGTTTTTCACAAACCAAACACGTTTTTTTATGAAGGTGTTGTTTTTTATGCATTTTACAGCCAAGGAATATGCTTTACAGCAAGGGAGCATGCTCCCTTGTTATGTTATTAATCATTCCATTAAAAACGAACCAGTGAAAAGGCATAACAGTATACCAATACAATCTTCCAGCCAATCCATGAGGTCTAAAAGTGGCTGTTTGATATAGAATATTGTCTTCGATTTTAAACTCTAGCCAAGCTTCGCCAGGTAAAATCATTTCTGCATAGAGTAGGAGTTTGCCTTTTTCTTTATCAGCATAAATAACACGCCAAAAATCTAACGCATCTCCTGCGAATAGTTGTGTTGGATGCCTTCTTCCTCTTCGCAAACCTGCACCACCAAAAATTTGATCTATAAATCCTCGTATTTTCCACAAAAAGGTTCCATAATACCAGCCAGTTTCTCCTCCAATTGCCCAAATTCTATTTAATGTTTGTTCTTTGTTTTTTATTTTTCGTTTTTTAAAATCTTTAAAACAACCATATTCAGGAACATTTATAAATTCATGAACATAATTTTTCATTTTTCCACTACTCACGTAAGAATCTTTCCAGCTGGAAACAATACTATTTTGCTCAATTTTTTTGAAAGCTAATTTTACAGCTTCCTTATATGACATTGGATTTACATTTAAAACTTTATTGATATCACTTTTATTTCCTATAACTTCTACACCCATAGAGTTTACTAAAGAAGTTGCCAGTTTATAAGAAGTAGAGGTTACGAAATATAGCCAATAAGAAGATAGTTTTGGTGTCATTACAGGAACTGTAATTATGGTTCTTTTCAGTTTTCTAACTTCAGCAAATTGTAACAACATTTCTTTATAGGTTAATATTTCTGGTCCAAAAATATCGTAAGAAGTATTGTATAATTCTTTTCTGCCAAGAGCATTATGTAAGAAGGATAAAACATCTCTAATTGCTAAGGGTTGTGTTTTTGTATTGAGCCATTTTGGGGCAATCATTGCTGGTAATTTCTCTACCAAATCTCTAATAATTTCAAAGGAAGAACTACCAGAACCTACAATTATTCCTGCTTTAAATGTGGTTAAAGCGTATGTGTTTGATGCCAAAGCATTTTCAACATTTTTTCTTGATAATAAATGTTTCGAGAGTTTTGTGTCGTTTGTTATTCCGCTTAAATAAATTGCTTGTTTTAAGTTTGTTGTTTCTGCAAATCGTTTAAAATTAAAGGCACATTTTTCTTCTAAAACATGAAATTCTTTGGCAGAATTAGACATCGAATGAATTAAATAATAAGCAATATCTATGTCTTTTGGAATGTTATTTAAACTGTTGGCATCTAAAAAATCGGCTTCAACAAGAATTACGTTTTCTTTTTCTTTGAAGTAATTTTCGGCTCTTTTAAAATCTCTAACAGGACAAACAACTGTGTGACCATCGTTTAATAATAACGGAATTAAGCGTTTTCCAATATAGCCAGTTGCTCCTGTAACGAGAATTTTCATAACATTTTAAAGTTGTTTTTTGGGTCTTTGGTAAGAGAATTGTTTCTTGAATTTTGGTATTGCATAGGCATTTAAACCATTAATAGTTGCCACATTTCCTTTGGATAGGTTAATAAGTCCGTCTTTTTCTAACAGTTTGTTATTAATATATAATTCTTCAATTTGAGCAACCACCAACATTACATCGTTAGAAGGAATATAAATTTCTTCCACAAATTTCATACTCATTTGAACAGGGCTGTTTTTTACGAAAGGTGCCTTAAAATTACCTTTGTATTCTTCCTCTAAATTCGTCATATCAAATTCAGATATTTCTTCTGGATATTTTGCTGAAGTATGATGTGCGTCTTCAATAATATCTTCAAAAATATGATTGATGGTAAAAACACCAGTTTCTTTAATATTTTTATGCGTATTTCTTGGAACAGTGGTTGGTCTTAAAATAAAACCTAAAGTTGGTGGATTTGAACCTAGATGCGTTATGGAACTAAATACAGCAACATTTGTTTTTCCTTCTGTAGAAATAGAACCTAAAAGATTGGCAGATTTAAAACCAGAGCAACTATTTATTAAATTTATTTTATAGATTTTGCCTAATTCGTCTATGTTTTTTCTGTTGAAAAACACCATTATAAAGAAGTGTAATTGTTTATTTTTACGTCGTTAGCCTTTAAATCGTGCATTAAATTGTATAGTCCTAAAAATGTTCTACTGATATAAATAAAATGCTTAGAACCTCTGTTGCCATTCATGTTTTTTGACTCTATATTTTTTGAGTATTTTGTACCTAACTCAGAAAGTTTACCGAAAAATACTTCGTTAGAAAAATCGAAACTTTCTTGGTTAAAAGGCTGGCTAAATAGGCTTAGCATTTCATAAAATATGGCTTTTAGAAACACCAATTCTTCTTTAGAATCGTCTTTTTTTAAAATTTCTAATTCGTATAATTTTTGTTCGAAAAAGCTTGGGTTTTCTAAGTTTTCTTTTTTAGTTAATTCAAAATAAGGTACGTAAAAATCGTTCGGAATCGTTTTCATACAACCAAAATCAATAACGATTAATTCGTTTTCTGGAGAAATTAAAAAATTCCCAGGATGAGGGTCTGCATGCACTTTTTGTAAATTATGAATTTGAAACATGTAAAAATCCCACAAAGCTTGGCCTAATTTATTGGCAACTTCTTTGCTTTTAAATTTAAATTCAGATAAATGAACTCCATGCATCCAATCCATTGTAATTATTCTGTCTGAAGATAATTCCGCATAATAATTGGGGAAATTCAAATTCGGAATGTGTTTGCAAGCTTCTACAATTGCTTTACTTTGTTCAACTTCTAAAATATAGTTGGTTTCTTCAACCAGTTTGTTTTCAACTTCCTTAAAATATTTATCAGAATCTTTACCTCTTATATTAAACATTTTAATGGCGATTGGTTTTACCAAAGCTAAATCGGATGCAATACTTTCTGCAACTCCAGGATATTGAATTTTAACCGCCAATTTCTTACCATCTTTTTCGGCTTTATGTACTTGGCCAATACTAGCCGCATTTACAGAAACAGCATCGAATTTATCGTAAATCTCATTCGGGTTTTTACCAAAATAGGTTTTAAATGTTTTGGTTACTAAAGCTGGGGAAAGAGGAGGAACAGAAAACTGAGAAAGCGAAAATTTCTCTACATAAGCCTGTGGTAAAATGCTTTTTTCCATGCTTAGCATTTGTGCCACTTTTAAGGCGCTTCCTTTTAATGTTTTTAATCCGTCGTAAATATCTTCTGCATTATTTTCGTTTAATCTTGCTTTGGCTTCGACTTCTGTTTTTGTAATTTTATCTCCATAATATTTTAGATAATTTACTCCAATTTTTGCACCTGTAGTTACTAATTTACTGGCACGTTGCATTTTGGAAGTTGGTATAGAGTCTATCGTTTTCATTTATGCTGAATTTATTTCAGTATTTTTCAACTGGTATTAAATTGTGTTTTTATCTTTTTAATTAAAGTTCACTTTTTCTTTCAGAATAAATTTTCCAAAATCGATGATACTTTTTAACGGCTTTATATCCATTAAATCGAAACGAGCATTGATAGATTTTTCAATAAAAATATCTGTTTTTTCGAAAGAGGTAGAGGTATCATCTAACCAAAACTTTAAAGTGATTAATAGATGAATCCAAGAAGACTCTTTAATAGATGTATTTTGAATTTTTTCTAAAGTTTCTTGCTTTAATTCAATTCTATCAATATTTAAATCTTCCACAAATTGCGTATATTCTTTTCGAAGATGTTTTAAAGATTTTAGTTTTCTAATATCTTTTTTATCGTTTTTTAAAGCGTAAACAACATAGCTTCTGTTTGCTGTTAAAACTTCGAAAAATGTAAAGTAGAAGCTTAATAATTTATTTCTTGTATCATAAGTTTCGAACTCTTCGCTTTTATGTAAAACTTTTAAAGTATGATGAAAGAATTCTGAAAATATTGCTTCTTCAATAGCTTCAAAAGAGCTATAAAACTTATAGAAATCGCTTTCTTCGAAATTATTTTCTTTCGCGAAATTGAATACAGATTTTGGTGCATGATTGTTATCTAGTACAAATTCCATGTACCAAGAAATTAATTGGTCTTTGGTGATGTTTTTTTTGCGAGCCATAATATAGAATTTATGTAAAGATACGGATGTTTAATATTTTTTAATATTTATTAAACAATAATTTTTTGTTAAATTGATTGTATAAATAACAAAGAACTTGTTTTTAACGTGAGTTCGATTTAAGAATCTATATACAGTTGTGTTTTAACTTACTGGTATATAAGTATTTAGTTTTTGTTATCGACAATAGGAGAAATCTTATAATTTATAACTATAATTTGTAAAGTTCTTCTTCTTACGTCACTGAAATGATATTTATTTTAAAAATAAAAACACCCAAGTAGCTAGTAACTAGCTGGTTGGTTGGTAGTTTGTTAAACTTACGTTTATAATTTTGATTTGTTCTTTTGAGTAAAATTATTTAATGCAACGTATATAAATAATAGAAGTAGCGTAAGTTTTTTTATCTTATAGGAAACTAAAAAAGGTTTAATTATTTTTTTAAAAATTGATTGAAATCTCTTACATCTTCACAACAAACCTGTTCCATAACTTGTTGTAATTGTGTTTTTAAAATTGAAACTGTATGGTCTCCACCTTTTTTTCCTAATGCAGATACTCCATACATAAAACTACGTCCCATAAAAGTAAATTCGGCTCCACTTGCCAATGTTCTTGCAATATCTGGGCCAGAACGCAATCCACTATCCATCATTACTTTAATTTGGTTACTGTATTTTTTTGCAATTCTTGTTAAGGGTTTTATGGTAGATTCTCCTGCGTCCAATTGTCTTCCTCCATGGTTAGAAACTATAATTCCATCTAATCCTAATTTAATGGCAGTTTCTGTATCTGCTTCAGTGGCGACACCTTTTAGTACGATTTTACCTTTCCACATATCGCGAATTGGTTTTATTTTTTCTTCAGTTAGTCGTCCTGAAAATGTGTTATCCATAAATAATCCCAATTGTTTTAAATCGAGATTTTTAGGCATGTAGGGTTTTAGAGTCTCAAAATTTGGTTGTCCATATTTTAAGGTGTTAAAAGCCCATTCTGGTTTTCCCATCACTTGAAGAATGTTCGTTAAAGTCATTCTCGGTGGCATTGCCAAACCGTTTCTTATGTCTCTAGGCCTAAACCCGAACGTAGGAACATCACATAAAATAACTAAAACAGGGCAATGTGCAGCCTCTGCTCGTTTTATAATATCGTCTCGCAAACGGTCTTCTGTAGGATGATATAATTGAAACCATGCTTTACCTTCCGTAATTTCGCTAATTCGTTCTATACTACTTGTAGTAACTGTACTTAAAATAAATGGAATATTATGTTTATGAGCAGATTTTGCTAAAATTTCTGGAGCATTTGGCCACATTAAACCTTGTAAACCTACTGGTGCAATTCCAAAAGGGGCATCATATGTATGTCCAAAAAGTTCTGTTTTTAATGAAGAGCCTCCATGTGGTTTTAAATATTTGGGAAACAATTCTACATCACGAATTTCTTTAGTATTTTTATGAAGGTTTACATCTTCATTACAGCCACCATCTAAATATTCGAAAGCAAATTTTGGAATACGTTTTTTTGCTTTTACACGTAAATCGTCTATTGATGGGTATTTTGTATTGTATTTTAAATCCATTTTATTCTAATTGAAAAATATGTTCCATCAAACGCCATTTTTCATTAGGTTTTGATGTTGGTAAATCTTGTTGATAATTCCACATAAGAGTTTCCCATTCTTGTACTTTTGGATTCTTAGCGTCCATCATTGCTTTTTTTTCAAAAGAAAAACTATTGTTTACTTCCATAATCATAAACAAGCGATTTTCAATACAGTAAATATCCATGTTTTCTATTCCAGCATCTTTAATGCTTATCGTAATTTCTGGCCATATTTGTTCGTGATATTTTTTATATTCGGCGATGAGTTTTGGATCGTTTACTAAATCTAAAGCAAGACAATATTTTTTTAAATCTTTCATGAGTAAGTTTTTAAAGATTTATTAATTCGTGTTTTTTAAATACAGTTAAACCATACCAAGCTATGTAAACAAAACAAACTAAAGGTAAGATAAAAGAAAAATTTATTTCTGTAACCCCCATTATTTTAGTGTCTGCAACCCCTCTTCCTCCAGCATCTATAATTGCTCCTTGCAACATAGGTAGTAAAGCGCCACCAACAATTGCCATAACCAATCCTGCAGAACCTACTTTAGATTGCTCTTCAGTTAAATCATTTAAGGCAATTCCATAAATTGTTGGAAACATTAAAGACATTGCAAAAGAGACTCCTACAATACCATACAATCCGAAAACTCCTTCCACAAATATGGCTGTTAAAACAAATGCGCCTGCAAGTAAAGCAAAAGACATTAAAAGTTTTCCTGGACTCATAAAACGTAGCATTGCAGTTCCTACAATTCGACCTAATGTAAATAATACAAATGCTATAAATTGGTAAGTAAAAACGTCTATCTTTTCGTAACCTACTACATTTGCATTTGCTAAATCTATAGCTTCTGCATATTGATATATGTAAGTCCAGGTCATAATTTGAGCTCCAACATATAATATTTGAGCAATTACACCTAAAACATATTTTCTATTGGTTAAAAGTTTTTTAAAAGTGTCTTTTAAGCTAGGCATTGTTCCTTCTTCTTTTGATTGGGGCATTTTATTTACTAAAAATAAAACGAATACAACTAAAATAACCAATCCTAAAATTACATAAGGATCTCGAATTACTGCCAAATCTGCAACTTTAATCATTGCTCTTTTTGCTTCATCTAAAGCACCAAAATTTGCAATATCGTCTGATTGTAAATTATCATATACAAAAAATTTAGCGACTAATAATCCTGCAATCAATCCAATAGGGTTTGCAGATTGTGCTAAGTTTAAACGTTGTGTAGCAGTTTCTTTGGCTCCCATTGCTAAAATATACGGATTTGCAGCAGTTTCTAAAAAAGCCAATCCAAAAGTTAAAACATACAATCCTAAACAAAAAAACCAAAATTGTTCTGTAATTGCAGCTGGGTAAAATAACAAAGCACCCACAGCATATAACCCCAAACCTATTAATACTCCAACTTTATAGGAATATTTTCGCATAAATAATGCAGCTGGTATTGCCATACAAAAATAGCCACCATAGAAAGCCATTTGAACCCATGAAGCTTGAGTGTTTGTAAGTTCTAATACTTTTTTAAAAGCATTTACCATAGGATCTGTAACTGCATTTGCAAAGCCCCAAAGAGCAAACAAAGAAGTTACTAGAATAAAAGGAATGAGTACCTTTTTGGATACTACTGAAATTTTTGAGGTGTTTTTCATAATTATATTGAGCGATCTAAATGAGTATATCCACCATCTACAAAGACGAGTTGTCCTGTTGTATGGCTAGAGGTTTCTGACAATAGAAAGGCCACTGTATTTGCAATCTCTATATCTGTTGTCATTCTATTTTCTAAAGGGATATTTTTGGTAATATTATTTAATTTTTCTTCAGGATTTGGAAAAGTATCTAACCATTTTTTATACAATGGCGTAAAACATTCTGCCACAATTACAGCATTTACACGAATTTTATAAGGTAATAATTCTACGGCCCATTCTCTGGTTAATGCATTTCTTGCTCCATTTGCAGCAGCATATCCAGAGGTTTTTCCTTGTCCTGTAACCGAGGTTTTAGAGCCAATATTTACAATTGCTCCTTTACTTTTTTTAAGCTCTGGTAACGCAAAATGCGCCATTGCATAATAGTGGGTTACATTTCGCTGAATGGAGGTCATAAAATCGTCGTAATTTCCGTTTTCTAAACCAATACCATCGTTAACACCTGCATTATTTACCAATCCATCAATTCTGCCAAACTTATTAATTACACTCTTTACAGCATCTTCGCAAGCTTGTTTGTCTGTTAATTCTGCAAAAGCGTAAAAGGCTTTTCCACCTTTATCTTTTATTTTTTGGACGGCATCTAAAACATTTGGTTTATTTCTACCAATAATTACAGGAATTGCACCTTCCTCTGCTAATACATTACAGATTCCATTACCAATTCCTTTGGAACCACCAGTAACAATAATTACTTTATCTTTTAGTTTTAAATCCATAATCTTAGTTGTCTAAAGAATACCATTCTTGGGCATTTAGTCCCATAATTTGTTGTTGTTCTGTTTTAGAAAATTGTAAAATATAATCTTCAATTAAATTTACTATTTTAGAGTAATTTCCAGTTAATAAACTTACTGGCCAATCACTTCCAAAGATGGTTCGATTCGTTCCAAAAGCATTAAATACTACCTCTAAATATGGTTTTATGGTTTCTTTTTTCCAAGTATTCCAATTTGCTTCTGTAGATAAACCTGAAACTTTACAAACAACATTTTTAAAACTTGCTAATTTTTCAATATGATTTTTCCAAACCGTTATTTTTTTATCTTTAATGTACGGTTTAGCACAGTGGTCTAAAATAAATTTTTGATTCGGAAATTTGCAAACCAATTCAATAGCTTCTTCTAATTGATGTGGAAATATTAAAATATCATACGTTAAGTTGTGTTTTTCTAAAGCTAAAATTCCTCTTTGAAAATCTTTACGAAGCATAAAGCCATTTGGTTCTGCTTGTACAATATGTCGTAAACCTTTTAGTTTTTTATAAGTTGAAAAATGATGTAATCGTTCTTGAATATTTTTGTCACATAAATCTAACCATCCTACAACTCCTTTTATAAACGGATTCTTTTCAGCCAAATGTAATAAAAATAAGGTTTCTTTTTCTGAAGTTCCTGCTTGCACTGCAACACAACCATCAAATAGATGTTGCTCTAATAAAGGCTCTAAATCTTTAGGAAAAAAATCACTTTTAAGCACGGTCATTTCGTTTGTAATCCACGTGTCTTTTTGCGGATTAAATTGCCAAAAATGTTGATGTGCGTCTATTTTCATTATTTATAATCGATTGCTTTTTGTTCTGAAACTCCTAAACCTTCAATTCCCAAACGCATTACATCTCCAGCTTTTAAATATTTTGGAGGATTGAAGCCTAAGCCAACTCCAAAAGGTGTTCCTGTAGAAATAACATCTCCAGGCAATAATGTCATATACTGGCTAATGTAAGAGACAACTTCTTGTACGTTAAAAATAAAATCGGATGTTGATGAATGTTGTAAACGCTCGCCATTTACTTCTAACCATAATTCTAAATTATTTGGGTCTTTAATTTCTTCTTTTGTTGCTAAAAATGGTCCAAGAGGTGCGAATGTATCGCAACCTTTTCCTTTACACCATTGGCCTTCTTTTTCAATTTGAAAAGCGCGTTCAGAAACATCATTATGCAATACATAGCCTGCAATATAATCTTCTGCATCTTCTAAATTTACATACGACGCTTTTTTACCAATAACGATTGCTAATTCTACTTCCCAATCGGTTTTTGTACTGTTTTTTGGAATTACAACATCGTCGTTAGGACCAACAATCGCAGTTGTAGATTTAAAGAATAATACTGGTTCTTTTGGTACTGTCATACCAGCTTCTTCTGCATGTTTTGCATAATTTAATCCGACACAAACTAATTTTGAAGGTCTTGCGATTGGCGAACCTAATCTTACAGAATCATTAACTATAGGGCAATTAGATTCGTTAGTTTTTAACCAATCTTTTAAACGATTTAATCCGTCAGTTTCGAAAAAACGTTCGTTGTAATCTTCGCCAAAAGTACTAATGTCTATGCGTTTGTCATCTAATTGAAGTCCTGCTTTTTCATTGCCTTCTGCACCGAATCTTATGAGTTTCATTTTAATGTTTTTTATTTTTTATAATATGATAGATTTTTAAAACCTATTAAAATATTGCTGTTAAAATTAGCCATTTAATTTAATAAATCCGCCATCTATTGGAAAATCTGTTCCTGTAATAAAAGAAGCTTCATCACTACATAAATACAATGCAAGATTTGCAATTTCTTCTGGTGTTCCCATTCTTCCAATGGGTTGTGTTTTAGATAAATTCTCGAACATTTCTGCTTGATTATTTGGGTAATTTTGTTTTATAAATCCATCAACGAAAGGTGTGTGTACACGTGCAGGAGAAATACAATTACATCTTATTCCGTTTGCGACGTAATCTTTTGCGACAGAATATGTCATAGTTAAAACAGCTCCTTTGGTCATAGAATAGGCAAATCGATCAGAAATTCCGACAGAAGATGCAATGGATGCCATATTAATAATTACACCATTTTTTTTCTTTTTAAAATAAGGAATTACCGCTTTTATTCCATTATAAACTCCTTTAATGTTTACGTTATATAAACGATCTAAATCTTCGGGATTTGTGTTCTCTATATTTCCAACATGAGCAATTCCTGCATTGTTAATTAAAATATCGATTGTTTTGTTTTTAGAAATTACTGCAATAATATTTTCCATTTGTTCTTGATTCGAAACATCGCATTTATAGAAATGTGCAGAACCTTTCATGTTTTCAATTTCAGCAACTGTAGATGTTCCATTTGTTTCATTAAAATCTAGAATACAAACATGAGCTCCTTGCTTTGCAAATGTGGTTGAAATTGCTTTTCCAATGCCACTTCCTCCACCTGTAATAATTGCTGTTTTTTCTTTTAAACTGAATATCATAACTATTGTAATTGAAGTTTTTTTGCCCATATTTTTCCATTAGGAAAAGTATAGGCTTTTAAAGATTCTGGTTTTATTGTAATACTATAACCTGGTTGTTTTGGTGGCATGTAAGCGCCATTTTCAATCACAACCGGTTCAAAGAAATGTTCGTGTAAATGATCTACATATTCTATAATTCTATCTTTTGTTGTTGCACTTACACAAATATAATCGATCATCGATAAATGTTGTACGTATTCGCACAAACCAACTCCTCCAGCATGAGGGCAAACTGGAACTTTGTATTTTGCAGCCATTAAAAGAATCGCTAAAATTTCGTTTACGCCACCAACTCTACAGCTATCAATTTGGCAAATTTGTAAAGCATCTGCCATAATTAATTGTTTAAAGATTACACGATTTTGACAATGTTCGCCAGTTGCTACCTTAATAGGTGCAACTGCTTTTGCGATTTTTGCATGTCCTAAAATATCATCAGGACTTGTAGGCTCTTCAATCCAATAGGGGTTGAATTTCTTTAATGAAGCCATATTTTCTATTGCTTCATCCACATCCCATTTTTGGTTGGCATCCATCATTAATTGTAAATCGTCTCCAATTTCTTCACGAATAATTTGTGCACGACGCATATCGTCTTGCAAATCGGAACCAACTTTTATTTTCATATGCTTAAAACCTTCTGCTTTTGCTTCTTGGCAAAGTCTTCGCATTTTATCGTCACTATAACCTAACCAACCTGCAGAAGTGGTGTAAGCAGGATACCCATTTTCTAATAAATTATTAATTCGTTCTTGCTTTGTAGTTTCGTTTTTTTGAAGAATTTCTAACGCTTCTTTTGGTGTAATAGCATCTGTTATGTAAGTAAAGTCTATACATTTTACAAATTCTTTTGGAGACATGTCTGCAATTAATTTCCAAAGAGGTTTTTTTTCTGCTTTTGCGTACAAATCCCAAACTGCATTTACAACTGCACCTGTGGCTAAATGAATAACACCTTTTTCTGGACCTAACCAACGTAATTGGCTATCTCCTGTAATCATTCTCCAAAAATCGCCCATGTTTTTAGTGAACGATTCTAACGTTTTTCCAACTACTAAATGAGATAATGATTCAATGGCAGCAACACATAATTCGTTTCCACGACCAATCGTAAATGTTAATCCATGACCTTCTAACTCGGGATAATTTGTTTCTAAAATAAGATAAGCCGCAGAATAATCTGGATCTGGATTCATTGCATCAGAACCATCTAGCGAGTCGCTGGTTGGAAAACGAACATCTTTTGTTACTATATTGGTTATTGTAATTGGTTGTTTCATTGTATACATTTTATTGCTTTACAAATGTAATTTAGAGCAAACGTAAAATCCACTACATATTCAACATAGGCTAATACTATTTTTGCACTTTAATGTTTTGTTTTAGTTATTTAGTGTAATTTATATGTTTTTTTAAATAAGTTGAAGGGGAGATATTTTTAATATTTTTAAATTGTCTATTAAAGTTAGATAGGTTATTAAAACCAGATTCGTAAGCGATTGTAGCAATATTTAATTGATTTTCTTGAAGTAATTTACATGCATAACCAATTCTTATTTCGTTTACATATTTAGAAAACGTTTTACGATGCACACGTTTAAAAGATCTACTAAAAGCGGCTGTATTCATTTTCGCAATTTTTGCAACACTACTTAAACTAATTTCTTGATTAAAATTCTTAAAAATATATGCTATTACTTGGTTAGATAATGTAGAGTCTTCCTTTTGTAGTGATTTCGTATATCCAGAACTGGCCAGTAATTTAAAGTTTTTATGGATAGAGAGCTTGTATAGAATATCTATAAATTGATGCGTTTTATAAAAATCGGAAGAAGTAACTAAACCTTTTATATCTTGCCTTAATTTCTTAGGTACATTTTTAAAATAAATACCTTGTTTTGCTTTCTCAAATAGTTGAGAGATTGATTTCATTTCAGGCAAATCTAGGAAAACATCTCCTAAAAAATTTTCTTTGAAATGAACAGAAATTGCTTCAGCTTTTAGGGTGCTACTTTCTTCAAAATAATTACCATCATTTAACCACATATGTGGTAAATTCTTTCCAATTAAAACCACATCTTTAGGTTGAAATTTTTTAATGCTATCGCCTATAAAACGTGTGCCTTTACTTTTTAAAATTGTTACTAGTTCTAACTCTGGATGATAATGCCAGATTTTTAAAAAATTAGGATAACTATTAATTCTTACAGAAATCGCTGTATTATTGGTGCTTCTATCTAATAAATGGAGTTTCATTAATTCTAAATTAATAATAAAAAAACAATTATCAGTTAAAAATGCAAAAAAAGTATTAGTTATGCATTTTAAAATCCCAAGCACTACAATCTTATTTTAGCATAAGTAATAATTTAGGTTGAAGTATTTTCTCTCTCAAGTTGCGAAAATTCTATTTTAGTCTGTGCACAAATATTTTGAACAAAAAAAAAATCAAAATACAAAATAACTTAATAATAAATTTCAATATGTACCTTTGTAATATGTTATTGTAAAAATATTAAATAATGGCCTAATGGAATTATAGGAACTAATCAGTCTATCTTTTTTTAAAAGATTAAACTACTTAAATAGTTTATTTACAGTAAATAAAGATGGTTTTTTAGTTTAATTTAGAAATTGGAATGAAAAAATTAGCCTAATTTTATTTTTGCTAAATATTAAAGATTTAGCTTTTAGTAATTGTTTTTAAAAAGAAGTTTAAAGCTCTTTTATTGAATATTAAAAAAAACAACTTACTGCTTTACAGGTGATTACCTGTGCTTGTTAGTTACAAATTATACATTTACGTTTAAAAATTATGACTTTTAAAACAAAATTTACAATAATCTCATTTTTTACATGTGGCTCTTTTATAATTTCTTGTGACAAAAAAGAAAAAGTTAAAAATTTAGATAAAAGTGAAAAAGTAACGAAAACTGTTTTAAAAGAGGATGTAAAAACGCCAGATGAAATGGTTTGGGTTGAAAGAAAAACATTTTTAATGGGGGCAAAAGAAGACGACCAATATGCAATGATGCGTGAGAAACCAGCACACAAAGTTTCTGTAGATGGTTTTTTTATTGATGTTCATGAGGTTACAAACAGGCAGTTTAGAGCATTTGTTGAAGCTACCAAATATGTTACAACAGCAGAAAAACCAATTGATTGGGACGAAATTAAAAAAGATCTACCAGCAAGAACCAAAAAACCAGCAGATTCTATTTTACAACCAGGAAGTTTAATTTTTAACAAACACGCAAGAAAAGTGGTTTCTATGAATAATTACCAACAATGGTGGATCTGGAAAATTGGTGCAAACTGGAAACAACCAGAAGGTCCAGGAAGTTCTATTGAAGGAAAAGACAATTACCCAGTAGTTCATGTTAGTTACAACGATGCTTTGGCATATTGTAAATGGGCAAATAGAAGGTTGCCAACAGAAGCAGAATGGGAATCTGCAGCGCAAGGAAAAAATACGGCAGACACTTTTACTTGGGGAAATAACTTTGCAGAACTAAATGCAAATGCAAATACTTGGCAAGGTCAATTTCCTACGAAAAATAATTCTTTGGATGGTTTCGAATATATTGCTCCTGTAGAATCGTATCCTCCAAATAGTATTGGCTTGTATGATATGGCTGGAAATGTTTGGGAAATGACAACAGATTTATTTAATGTAAATTATTATAAATCATTAAACTCTAACGAAGTTTTAAATAACCCTAGAGGAGCAGATAGTTCTTATACACCTTCGAATCCATATCAATTAGAACACGTTATGAAAGGTGGTTCTTTTTTATGTCATGCTTCTTATTGTGCAAGTTTTAGAATTTCTGCAAAAATGGGAATGGAACCAAGCTCAAGTGCAGACCATATTGGTTTTCGAACGGTTGCAACCCCAGAAATGTTGGTTGATAAGAAGTAATTTTTTATTATTTCTGAAATAATTTTACTGGATATATTATTTTTAACAATCAAATTCTTTCAATTTTATTGATAGAATAACGATTCAGCTGATTTTAGCCAAAATATTTATTGTTTTTTGAAAACAGTTTGGTTGATACCAATAATGTTTGAACCTATTTACAATAGATCGAAACCCATTATAGTTGAATTTTTGGATAATAAATTCAATTTTAAAACTGCAAAATAAATACTTATCCTTTCTTTAAATTTCGATAATTTCTCGGCGAATTTCCCATTGTTTTTGTAAAAACACGAGAAAAATAAAAAGAATCTTGATAGCCAACTTTTATTGCAATTTCATTTACTTTTAAATCGCTAAAATCTAACAAATTACACGCTTTTCGAATTTTTAAATGGGTTAAGTAATTTAATGGAGAAATCGCCGTTTTTTTCTTGAAAAGTGTACAGAATTGAGAAACAGAAAGTTGTGCGTCTTTTGCCAAAGTATCTAAACTTATTTTCTCGTTTAAGTGTTCTTTCATGTAAGTAATACTTTTCGAAATCCTGTCTGAAGCTTGTATTTCTTTTACTTTTCTAAATTGAGACACATATCGTAAAGAACCTAACATATGCCACAAACAAATGTTGGCATATTCTAAATTATCTTTGCTATAACCCATTTCTAAATTGTTAAAAATTTCTTCGAAAAGTAAAATTCGATCTCTAAATCTAGAGTTTGAAGTTAAATGAATAGCTACTTTTTTATTCGGATGATTTATGAGGCTTTCTGCTTTGTTTCCTGTAAAATGAATCCAATAAATACTCCATGGATTGTTATTATTCGCACCATATTTATGAGCAGTTTCTGCGGAAATAATAATATATTCGTTTTCGGTTATTTGCTGTTTTTTTTCATCTATTTCTACCCAGCCTTCACCATTTACACAATAAATTAGAATGTTTTGAGAAATACCTTTTCTTTTTCTATAATGATGATAAGCATTTGGGTAATAACCTATGTCTGTAACTAACAAAGAGTTTACAAGTTTATTTTTCTTTAAATCTTTGATGATGCTTTTTGGTAAAACAATCGATTTTTCTTCATTAAAACCTTCTTTTTTTTTCATTTTATAAAATTAATATAAAAATCGTAAGATAATCCATGTTTATAAAATTATTCTCTATTTGTTTTATCAGTATTTAAAATTACATTTACAAACATTAAAAAAGAGTTTCCGCCTAAAATAAAGAATTATGAGTATAAAAAACACTTTTAATTATCGTTTTCTAATCAGTATATCTTTGGTTACAGCCATGGGAGGACTTTTATTTGGATACGATTGGGTAGTAATTGGTGGTGCAAAACCTTTTTATGAGAAGTTTTTTAATATTGCAGATTCTCCATCTTTACAAGGTTGGGCAATGAGTTGTGCATTAATTGGTTGTTTAATAGGTGCCATTTTTTCTGGAATACTAAGCGATAAATATGGTAGAAAAAAACTATTGATTTTAGCAGCATTTCTATTTATCGTATCAGCAATAGGAACAGGAGCAACAGACACATTTACAATTTTTATTATGTATCGAATTATTGGTGGAGTTGGTATTGGTTTGGCATCTAATTTATCGCCAATGTATATCGCAGAAATTTCTCCAAGTGCTGTAAGAGGAAAATTTGTTTCCTTAAATCAATTAACAATCGTAGTCGGAATTTTAGCAGCACAATTAGTCAACTGGCAATTGGCAGAACCAGTAGCCATAAATGCTACAGATTTAGAAATTTTAAACTCTTGGAACGGACAAACTGGCTGGAGATGGATGTTTTGGGTAGAAATAATCCCTGCAGGTTTATTTTTTATATTGATGTTTTTTGTGCCAGAAAGTCCAAGATGGTTGGTAAAAAAAGGAAATGAAAAGAAAGCATTAAAAACACTTACTTTAATTGGCGGACAAAAGTACGCGCAAACACAAATCGACCAAATAAGAGAAACTTCTAAAGGAGTTATAGAAAAAGTAAATTTTAAGGCACTCTTTAAACCAAATGTTAAAAAGATATTATTAATTGGTGTTGTAATTGCAGTATTTCAACAATGGTGTGGAATAAATGTAATTTTTAATTATGCAGACGAAATATTTTCATCAGCAGGTTATGGAGTATCAGCCATCCTTTTTAACATTGTAATTACAGGAAGTGTAAACCTAATTTTTACGTTTGTAGCAATTTTTACAGTAGATCGTTGGGGAAGACGTGCATTAATGCTTTTAGGAGCTGGAGGATTGGCAGGAATTTACACGTTAATGGGAGCCGCTTACTTTTTTAAAATTAGTGGTTGGCCATTATTAGTATTGGTAATTACTGCAATAGCATGTTATGCAATGTCTTTGGCACCAATTACTTGGGTGGTTTTGTCAGAAATTTTCCCCAATAAAATTAGAGGAGCAGCAATGGCTGTAGCAACAGTTGCATTATGGTCTGCTTGCTTTATTTTAACCTATACTTTCCCATTACTGAATCACTTTTTAGGTGCCTCAGGAACTTTTTGGATGTATGGTTTTATTTCTTTAGCTGGTTTTATATTTATCTATAAGAGATTACCAGAAACAAAAGGAAAGTCGTTGGAAGAAATAGAAGAAGAAATTGTGGATGTAGAGAAATCTATAAAAATATAAAGTAAAAAAGCAAACGTATGAATGCTGTAAAAGTTTGGAAAGAAAAAGTAGTAATTCCTACTTATGAAGTTGGCGAGCCTGAAAAAAATCCTGTTTTTTTAGAAAACAGAGTCTATCAAGGAAGTTCTGGAAAAGTATATCCAAATCCTGTAATAGAAAAAATTAGCAATACAAAAATAGACAAAGAATGGCAAGCTGTTTATTTAGAAAACGAGTTTGTAAAAATAATGATTTTACCAGAATTGGGAGGTCGTGTACAAATGGCGTACGATAAAACGAAGGAACGTCATTTTGTGTATTATAACCATGTTATAAAACCAGCTTTGGTAGGTTTAACAGGTCCTTGGATTTCTGGCGGAATCGAATTTAACTGGCCACAACATCACAGACCATCTACTTATAGTCCTGTTGATTTTGATATTGAAGAAAATGCGGATGGCAGTAAAACCATTTGGTGTAGCGAAGTAGAACGAATGTTTAGAACCAAAGGAATGGCTGGTTTTACCTTGCATCCAGAAAAAGCTTATTTGGAAATTAAAGTAAAATTATACAATAGAACTGAACAGCCACAAACTTTTTTATGGTGGGCAAACCCTGCTGTAAAAGTAAATAACGATTATCAATCTGTTTTTCCACCAGATGTAAATGCGGTTTTCGATCATGGAAAAAGAGATGTTTCCGATTTTCCAATTGCAACTGGAGTTTATTATAAAAAAGATTATGCTCCAGGAACAGATATTTCTCGTTATAAAAATATTCCAGTTCCAACTTCTTATATGGCCATAAATAGCGATTATAATTTTGTAGGCGGTTTCGAAAATGATAGTCAAGGTGGTTTGTTACATGTTGCAGATAACAATGTTTCTCCTGGAAAAAAGCAATGGACTTGGGGGAATGGAGAATTTGGCAAAGCTTGGGATAAAAATCTAACGGACGAAGATGGACCGTATATTGAGCTAATGTGTGGAGTTTATACAGATAATCAGCCAGATTTTTCTTGGATGCATCCTTTTGAAGAAAAAACATTTTCGCAATACTTTATGCCCTACAGAGATTTAGGCGTAGTAAAAAATGCTACAAAAGAAGCCATGCTAAATATTGTTTTTAATGGAGGTAAAGCTGTTGTAAAGTTTTATACTTTAGGTGCTTATAAGAATTCTAAAATAACATTAAAAGCAAACGGAATGGTGTTTTTAGAAGAAGTTGTAGATGCTTCTCCGAAAAATTCTTACGAAAAAATAATAAAAATAGATACTTCTATTCCTGAAACGGATTATAAACTTTCTTTAGAAGATGAAGCTGGAAATGTGTTGGTTTCATATCAGCCAAAAGACACTTCAGGTAAAAAATTACCAGAACCAGCAAAACCAGCAAAATCTCCAAAAGAAATAGAAAGTATTGAGCAATTATTTTTGAGAGGTTTGCATTTAGAGCAATATAGGCACGCAACTTACAACCCAAAAGAATACTATTTGGAGGCCTTAAGAAGAGAACCAACTGACGTTCGATGCAACAATGCAATGGGTTTGTTATTGTTAAGAGCAGGACGATTTGAAAAAGCGGAAGCGTATTTTAACAAGGCAATTGAAACGTTAACAGAGAGAAATCCGAATCCTTATGATAGTGAGGCTTATTATAATTTAGGGCAATCTTTAAAATATCAAGAAAGATATGATAAGGCTTACAAAGCATTTTATAAATCTGCTTGGAATGCTGCTTGGCAGGATGCAGCGTATTTTCATTTGGCGCAAATTGCCACTTTACAAGGTAAGTTACAATTGGCTTTAGAGTTGATTGATAAATCGTTGGTAAGAAATTGGCACAACCATAAAGCACGTGTTTTAAAAATTTCTTTATTAAGAAAAACAGGTAAAAAGGAGGAAGCAAAAAAGTTAATTGAAGATAGTTTGACTTTGGATAAATTTAATTTTGGAGCAATTTTTGAAAGCTATTTAATTTTTGAAGAATCAGAAACTCTTCAGCAATTAAAAAATATCATAAGAAATAACATCAATAATTATATTGAATTTTCTTTAGATTATGCAAATGCAGGGCTTTATATAGAAGCGGTTTCGTTGCTCGAAATAGGAATTTCTACAAACGATACAAATCCGTTGGCATTTTATTTTCTTTCTTGGTTTTATGCCCAGTATGGAAATGAGAATAAAGCGTTAGAATTATTGAAAGACAGAGATGCAAATGGATGTTTTGCATACAGATTAGAAGCGATTGCTGCATTAAAATCGGCAATTAAATTAAAAAAAGACGATGCCAAAGCACAGTATCATTTAGGAAATTTATGGTACGATAAAAAACAATATTCAAATGCAATTTCTTGTTGGGAATCTTCAAAAAATATAGATGATAATTTCGCAACAGTCCATAGAAATTTGTCTTTGGCGTATTTTAATAAGTTAGATGATAAAGAAAAAGCAGTAAAAGCTTTAGAGAGAGCTTTTGAGTTAGATAAAACCGACGCAAGAGTTTTAATGGAACTGGATCAACTGTACAAAAGATTGAACTATTCAATTGAAAAGCGATTGGAATTATTTAATACACATCCAGAATTGGTAGAGTTTAGAGACGATTTATATCTCGAAAAATGTACCATTTATAATCATTTAGGTGAACATTCGAAAAGTTTAGATTTGTTAATAAGCAGACAATTTTATCCTTGGGAAGGAGGAGAAGGGAAAGTTTCTGGGCAGTATTTGTTTGCAATTATTGCAATTGCTAAAAAATCCATTTCAAACGGAGAATTTAAAAAAGCCATTGAGTTCCTTGAAAAAACCGAAAAATATCCCAATAATTTAGGAGAAGGGAAATTAGAAGGAACCCAAGAAAACGATATAAATTATTGGTTGGGTTGTGCTTATGAAGGTTTGCGAGAACAGCAATTGGCAGAAAACTATTGGGAAAAGGCTTCAGAAGGATTATCAGAACCATCTCCAGCGATTTTTTATAATGACCAACAACCAGATAAAATATTTTATCAAGGTTTGGCTTTTCAAAAATTAAATAAAAATGAAGAAGCAAAAACAAGGTTTAATAATTTATTAAATTACGGAAAAACTCATTTTAATGATGAAGTAAAATTAGATTATTTTGCAGTTTCGTTGCCAGATTTGTTAATTTGGGAAGACGATTTAAACAATAGAAATAAAATCCATTGTAATTATTTAATGGGATTAGGTTTCCTTGGTTTAAAAAAAATAGCAAAAGCTCAAAAAAAGTTCGAGGAAGTATTACAAGAAAACATCAATCATGATGGTGCTGTAATTCATCAAAAATTAATAGAAAAAAATTACTTACATATATAAACCCTAATAATGAAGAAAATAACAATCATATTTATCTTATTAATAGCTTTTTCCACAGTTTTAAAAGCGCAAAATATATTAAATCTACAAGGAACTTGGCATGTTCAGTTAGATAAAAGCAAAGTAAAAAAACAAATGCAATTGCCAGGAAGTTTGGCAGAAGCCGCAATTGGAGAAAAAACGGTGGGTTCCGATTTTGGAATTTTAACCCCGGCTTATAAATACATTGGAGTCGCTTGGTACGAAAGAGAATTTACAGTTCCAAAAAATTGGAAAAATAAAACAATTGAAGTTTTTTTAGAACGTGTTTTATGGGAATCTCAAGTGTATATCGATGGTAGAAAATTTACCACACAAGATGGTTTGGGAACGCCTCATATTCATCCAATTGGAAAATTGAAGCCAGGAAAACACAAAATTTCAATCCGAGTAAATAACGACATGATTCATAATATTGGCGATAAAGGGCATGCTTATGGAGAATATACCCAAAGTATTTGGAATGGAATTGTGGGAAAAATCGAATTAATTGCAAACGATCCTTCATTTATAAAATCGATTCGAACGTTTCCTTTGGTAGATAAAGATCAATTAAAATTAGATGTTGCAATTATTTCATCAGAAAAAAGAAAAGGAACTTTTTTAATAGAAATTATTGATGTAAAAACAAATAAAATAGCCTTTAAAACCAAGGAGAAAGAAAAATTGGTTGTCGGAGAAAATTCAAAAGAAATTGTTTTGAATTTGAAAGGAAAACTAAAAAAATGGTCCGAATTTACACCAGAAGTTTATAATTTAAAAGTAACCTTAAATGTAGGGAAAAATAACGATATTTACGAAACAGAATTTGGTTTTGTACAATTTTCGCACGATGGAACCAGAGTTACCGTAAACGGAAAACCAGTTTTTTTAAGAGGCAATTTAGACTGTGTGCATTTTCCATTAACAGGTTATCCATCTACAAAAGTAGAAGATTGGATAAGAATTTTCGAGATTTATAAAGATTACGGATTAAATCATGTTCGTTACCATTCTTGGTGTCCACCAGAAGCAGCATTTAAAGCCGCAAACAGAGTGGGAATTTATATGCAAGCAGAAGCTTCTATTTGGATAGATTGGTGGATGAGTGAAGATATGAAGAAAAAAGGGAGACCAGAAATGGATACAAAAGGGCATCCAAAAGGTTTAGGAAAAGATTCCAAAAGAGACAAATTTGTAATTGCAGAAATGAATAGAGTCGTAGATTATTATGGAAATAACCCATCATTTACCATGTTTTGTATTGGAAACGAGTTAGGAAATTCAGATTTCGATGTAATGAAAAACTGGATTGCAGACCTTAAAAAGAAAGATCCAAGAAGACTATACGCAATTTCTACTGCAAGAAAAATAACAACAGTAGACGATTATATGGCAACACATTACATACCAAATGTTGGTAGAACAAGAGGTTTAAATGGTCCTGGAACAGATTGGGATTTCGAGGCTGTATATAATAAAATGAATATTCCAATTATTGCACATGAAATTGGGCAATGGCCAGTATACCCATCTTGGACAGAAATCGATAAATATACAGGAGTTTTAAAAGCAAGAAATTTCGAAGAGTTTAGAGCTGTTGCTCAGAAAAACGGAATTGTAGATCAAGATGAAGATTTTAAAATGGCATCTGGAGCATTAA
Organism: Polaribacter cellanae; assembly: GCF_017569185.1. Taxonomy (NCBI): domain Bacteria; kingdom Pseudomonadati; phylum Bacteroidota; class Flavobacteriia; order Flavobacteriales; family Flavobacteriaceae; genus Polaribacter; species Polaribacter cellanae. The sequence continues at coordinate 4,024,511 of NZ_CP071869.1, forward strand.
ATCAAATTATGTATAAATATGAAACAGAATCTTTCTTAAGAACAAAAAGTTGTGCAGGAGTGCAATTACTAAGCATGCAAGATTACCAAGGACAAGGAGAAGCTTTAATAGGTTGGTTAGATGCTCATTGGGATAGTAAAGGAATTACCACACCAGAAAAATTTAGAGAACATTTTACAGAAACCGTTCCATTACTTCGAATGAAGAAATTTATATGGTCTACAGACGAGGTTTACCAAGCAAAAGCACAACTATCTCATTATGGAAATAATGCGATTAAAAATGGAGTTGTGCAAATGAAAATTCTTACTTCCGAAGGAAAAGTATTAAAAGAAGATGCTTGGAATATTAATAATGTTAAAATTGGCTCGTTAATAAATTTAGGGAATATTTCTTTTCCATTAAATGAGATTACAAATGCAGATGAACTTACGATTTCTTTACAATTAAAAGGAACAGAATATAAAAACGAATGGCAAATTTGGGTGTTTCCAAAAGAGTTGCCTAAAGTAGATAATAGTGCCATTCTTATTTCAGATCAATTAGATGATAAGACTTTACAGGCATTAGAAAACGGAGCAAAAGTTTTATTGGTTGCAAATAATTTAGGAACTACAGAAAACAGTGTAAATGTTGGTTTTTATCCTTTGTATTGGTCGTTAACTTTTTTCCCTGGTCAAGGAAAAACCAATATTGGAATGTTGTTAAAAGACAAACATCCAGCCTTCGATAAATTTCCAACAAAGTTTCATAGCGATTGGCAATGGGAAACGTTTAAAAATAAAACAAAAGGCTTTATTTTAAACGATTTACCAGCAAATTATAAGCCTATTGCTCAGGTTGTAGACGATTTTCATAGAAATAATAAAGAAGGTGCAATTTTCGAATTTAAGGTAGGAAAAGGAAAGTTATTAATCTCTGGTTTCGACCTAAATAATACTAAAAACGTAGTTGCAAATCAGTTGAAATATAGTTTAACAGCATATATGAAAACATCGGATTTTGCTCCAGAACAATCCGTAAGTATTCCTTTTATTAAAAATCTTTTTCCGTTAATACCACAAGTGGAAGATGTGGCTACCAATAGTCAATTTAAAAACGTAATTCTTGAAATAAACGCTGCAGGAAATTTTAATGAAAAAGAAACCAATAAACCTTGGAAACCAGCATTAGATATTGTTGAAGTTTCTAAAGATACAAAATACAAGGTAAAAGCAAATGGTTTTTGGAAAGACAATGTTGTAACAGTTTGGTATGGAGAAGAAATAACAATAGAAATTGAATGTCCTGCCGGAATTTTAGGAACTTTTTACGTAGAATTTAACGATTGGAACAAGCAAGGAAGGGAAGGTTTCTTAGAGTTTGAAGGAAGAAAAGTAAAATTAGGAAACCATCAAGGGAAAGAAGGAAAATGGGTGAAATTTCACGTAATGAGAGAAGATAGTAATGATGGTAAATTAATTCTAAAAACAAAAGCAACAAAAGGTAATAATTTAATGATTTCTAAAATTGTTTTGTCGAAAGAATAGTTTTTTTAAAACAAAATAAAAAATGAAGCTGTCTCAAAAGTAAATTTAGCTTTCATTTTGAGCGAAGTCGAAAAATCTAAAAAAAAATAGAAATTCAATGAATAAGATTTCTTCATTATAGTCGATGATAAATTCTAATATTTATGAGACAGCTTCATTTTTGGTATCAAATTTTATATAAAAAGATAAAAAATGGTTTTTGAGAAACTTCATCTATTTAGAATTGTTTATCCTCAATATATAAATTCCTCTTTTAATTTTTCATCTTTAAAGTTAAGCCCGCTTTTTAAATATGGAATGTTTAACTAATATTTTACGAGACGACAGGTTCAAAAAAGATATCCATCAAAAAATCTATTTTAATAAATACTTAAAATTAAAGTAAAAAAAAGCACTTTTTTTATTATTTTTGTACTGGCTTTAGGGGTATTCTGCAAAGAATTGAGACAGTCCCTTTGAACCTGATTCAGTTAACACTGGCGTAGGGAAAAGTTAGAAATACATTTCTTCCTTTTATTTCATTTCTTCTCATTTTAGAGAACCTTTTAGCCGTATTTATATTTTAAAAAATAAAGTTATGGCAACTTCTATCTGGAACAATATTGTACTTGTCCGCAAAACATCACCTTTGGTTCATAACGTCACCAACTATGTCGTAATGAACAATACCGCCAATGCTTTATTGGCTGTTGGAGCCTCACCAATTATGGCTCATGCGCACCAGGAAATTGACGAAATGGTCGGTCTGTGTGAAGCGATGGTAATTAACATAGGGACTCTAGATGAATATTGGGTACAATCTATGCTAACTACTGCAGAAAAAGCAAATGCGTTAAAAAAACCTTTCGTTTTAGACCCTGTTGGAGCTGGGGCAACCCATTATCGAGATCGTACACTGGCTAAATTAATAGCTTTACGACCAACGGTAATTAGAGCCAACGCCTCAGAAATTTTGGCACTTGCTAAATTTAATGCAACCAAAACAAAAGGAGTGGATAGTACCGCTCAAAGTACTGAGGCCATTGAAGCGGCCAAGGTACTCAACCAAACTTTTGGGGCAACGATCTGTATATCGGGAGAAACGGATATCATTATCTCAAAAGGACAGCAAGTACGGGTTAAAAACGGAAACAGCCTAATGACAAAAGTAACAGGGTTGGGCTGTTCTGCAACCGCAATTATAGGGGCGTTTATAGCTGTAATAGAGGATAGAACAGCAGCTGTAACCGCTGCAACTGCTCTAATGGGTGTCTGTGGGGAAATTGCTGCTAAAAGCGCAAAAGGGCCCGGAAGTTTACAAATGCTACTGCTCGACAAACTGTATAACATTACAGAAGAGGAATTTATGCATCATATACAACTAGAAAAAATATGACGAAAGAAAACTTTCCCTTTAAACTGTATTTAGTGCTTTCAGAAAAAGGTTGTGCAGAAAGACATTTCCTAACAGTAGCGGAACAAGCCATTTTGGGAGGTGTAGATATTGTGCAATTGAGAGAGAAAAAAGCCTCTACCCAAGAGTTTGTTGAGAAAGCCTTCCGTTTACAGGATGTTCTTGCTAAAACCGGCACACCATTGATAATAAATGATAATTTAGAAGTGGCCCAAAAAGTTAAGGCCTATGGAATACACGTAGGAAATAACGACATAGCACCATCATATATTAGCGCTGTGTGGAAGGACTGTAGGTCTATTGGGTATTCCATTGAATTTCTAGAACAGCTCAATACTAAAGAAGCGGAGGTTTCCGACTGTTTGGCGGTAAGTCCTGTATTTAAAACATCCACAAAAAAAAATACCATAACCGAATGGGGGTTACAAGGCGTTTCAGAAATCCGAAACCTAACCGATAAACCATTGATTGCCATAGGTAATATGAATTCGTTAAATGTATCTAACGTCATAAAAGCAGGAGCCGATTGCATTGCTGTAGCCTCGGCAATCTGCTTGGCAAAAGACCCTATGAAGGCAGCAATAGAAATTAGAAATCAAATTGAAAAAGCATTATGAAAAAATATAGGTACACATCAACTCTTACCATTGCAGGTTTCGATCCAAGTGGAGGCGCTGGCATACAGGCAGACATTAAAACCATCTCGGCTCTGGGCTGTTTTGCCACTTCAGTATTAACGGCCTTACCCGTTCAGAATACAATGGGCGTAAATACCATTTACCCAATTCCCTATAAAGCTGTAAAAGAACAAATTGCGGTAATACTGGAAGATATTTTTCCTGATGCCCTAAAAATAGGCATGGTGCATACCTGCGAACTGGTTAACACCATAGTTAACACTTTGGGTAAATACCCTAAAATACCGCTGGTTTTTGATCCTGTTATGGTAGCTACCAGTGGCCATAAATTAATAGAGGACGAGACCATTCAAAGCATTGTTAACAAACTTTTTCCCATAGCAGATATTATTACGCCCAATCTTGATGAAGCCGAAATATTGGCCAACATGAAAATTGAAACCATTGAAGACATGTACCTGGCTGGCAAAAAGATTAAAGGATTAGGAGCTAAAAATATATTGCTAAAGGGAGGTCACCTGAAAACGGCTCGGCTTACGTCCTTATTTTTTAGTGGAGATGGTAAGGTTTACGAGTTTCATTTCAAAAAATATGACACAAAGAATACCCATGGTTCGGGCTGTAGTTTATCATCTGCAATCGCGTCTTATTTGGCGCAAGGAAAATCAATGTTGGATGCTGTTACATTGGGGCAAGATTATACAAAAGAGGCAATCTACCATGGTAGGGACGTTATCATTGGTAAAGGCAATGGTCCGTTAAATCACTTTTTCAATCCACAAAAACTTATTAAAAATGAATTGGTCCACTAATGTCTGGAAACAAATACAGCCCATTTATAACCGTATTTTAAACATGCCATTTATTGCAGAATTAACAGATGGCACTTTACCCAAAGAAAAATTTAAATTCTACATGGCGCAAGATTCGCATTATTTAGAACACTTTGGCAGAAGCCTATCTTTAATTGCAAGTCGAATTGAAAATATAAACGATACTCTTACCTTTATCCGTTTTGCAGAAGGTGCCATTGTTGTAGAAAACGCACTTCATGAGTCCTATTTTAAAGACTTTAATTTAACCGATAAAGGTAGTATGCAGCCCAGTTGTCATCACTATGCCCACACTTTAAAAAGTACGGCAACTTTAGCAAATATAGAAGTAGCTGTTGCTGCAGTACTGCCCTGTTTCTGGATTTATAGAGAGGTAGGGCATTATATTACTACAAATCTAAAGTCGGTAAATAATCCGTACCAAAAGTGGATAGACACCTATGGAGGGGAGGAATTCAATACTTTAGTAGAACAGGCAATAAAGATTACAGATCGGTTGGCTTTAAATTGTACAAAAGCCCAACAAAATTTAATGACGGACGCTTTTATTACTTCGAGCCATTTAGAATATCAATTTTGGGATGGTGCCTACAATTTAAGAACATGGTAATTTATGGGTTTGAATTGTAAAATAAATTTCGACAACCGATAAAAGGCCATGTTACCTAATAATCCATATCATATTATAAACGCATCCTAAATTTTTTGGGCGTGATACCGGTGTACTTTTTAAATGCGACGCTAAAGTGTGTTGCATTTTTGTATCCAATTTTTTCGGCAATTTCATAAATTGGAATCTGGGTCGTTTTTAATAAATTTTGAGCAAAACGCATTTTCTCTTTCCTACTGAATTGGTTTACGGAATAACCAAAAATCCGTTTAAACTCTTTTTTTAAGACGAATTCGTTTAAGCCAACTTTTAATGACAGTTCTTTTATAGTATAGTTTTTGTGAATATTGTCTATAATATATTGGCGAATACCATAAAGATGTTTTATAACCTCTGTATTGCCGTTTAATGCTTTTGTGGGTTTTGAGCTTTTATAGTTTTCTATTTGAAACACAAGAAGTTCCAATACTTTTGCATTAAAAAAAAGCCTGTGGTTAATGCCCTGTAATTTGTAATCTTCTAACTCTCTAAGTACCTTGGACAATTCATTTGTGATCGGTCTTATAAGTTTAGTATCCGTTAAATCCTTAAAGGTCAATTGATTTTCGATTCCCATTTTTTTTAGAAATATAGGCGATAATCTTATTTTTATTTCTTTATATAGCTTGCCCCCAGAGATTCTGGTGTTTCCATTCACATCATAGATTTTTGCCATGTAACATTGCTGGTTTTCACACACAATGTCTTTATTGGCTCCATTGAGGGTTATGATTTTTTCGCCATCTAATAAAAATACTAGCTGAAGTGAATTGTACTGTTTTTCATAGGTAAGCAAAAGATCATTGTGCAGCTTAAAATTACTTATGCTAAGCCAAATATCGTTAAAAGTGTAAATGGATATGGTTCCTTTTCCATAAGAAGGGGATATTGAATATTCTTTAAGAGCATTTTCTTTATTATGGATTTTGTTACTAATAGTGCCTATAAGTTCCTCTAAACAACCATTCTCTTTAATAATATGTGAAGCTTTCCATTTGTTTTTTTTACGTCTTTTTTTATCCATAAACCGTCTTTTTTCTGAGCTTAACTAGTATTAGATTTGCGCAGTAAATTTATTTAGACTTAATATAAATAACAAATTTAAATATAAGATTTTTAAGAAAAAAAAGTATGCATATTTTTTTGAAAATATAGAGTAACCTAAAAAAAAGAAAATAAGAATAACCTCATTGTTAAAAAAAAACTGAGTACTCGAAAAAACAATCCTTATGAAAACAATAATAAAAACTTTTTTCACATTATTTATAACCTCTTTGGTTTATTCTCAATCAGGAGAAATAAAAGGGGGGGTTGTAGGAGAAGATGGAAACCCTGTAGCTTATGTAAATGTGTCTATAGAAAACTCGTCTATTGGTACATATACAAAAACAGATGGAACTTTTAAACTAACTGGTTTAAGTCCTGGTAGAGCAACTGTGATTATAAGTAATGTGGGGTATAAAACTTTAAAACTTGAAACTAAAATTAATGCTAACAAAACTACATTTATTCCTAAAATTATTTTAATCGTTGAAACAGAAGGTTTAAATGAAGTTGTGGTTAAAGGTAATGCTAAGAATAAATTTTTAGAAAAGGAGGCTTCAACTACACTTCGTTTGAAGACAGAGATTATTAAACTACCTCAAAACATACAGGTAATAAGTGAGGATCTACTGGAGAACCAAGGCATTCTAAATATGATGGAAAGCATTACTAAAAACATTAGTGGCGCACAAATGATTGAGCATTGGGGCAATTTTGCTCGTATTAATATGCGTGGTTTTAAACTCCCAGCGTTTAGAAATGGTATGAATGTAGAAATGCCTTGGGGACCATTATCTGAAGATATGTCTATGGTAGAGCGTATAGAATTTGTTAAAGGTCCATCAGGTTTTATGATGTCTGCTGGAGAGCCAGGTGGTTTTTATAATGTGGTTACAAAAAAACCAACGGAAAGGTCTATTAATGAGATTACCCTAACAGCAGGAAGCTTTAATACATTTAGAGGTACATTGGATTCGGGAGGTAAATTAACTTCAGACGGAAAGCTTCAATATCGATTTAATGGAATGTATCAAACAGCTGATTCGTATAGAGATTTTGAAAATTCAAATCGATTTAGTATCGTGCCTTCGTTAAAATATAAGATTAGTAACAAAACTTCACTATCCACAGAACTTACATATCAAAAAGCAAATATGCTTTTAGGATCCGCCTATGTATTTGCTTTACCCGAGGATGGGCTTGGTGCTTTTGACTATGATTATACGTCAATTGATAGAGGTTTTCCAAAAACAAAAATTGACGATTTTAGTGTAATAACAAATATTACCCACAAATTTAATGACAAGTGGTCCATTGAAGCACAACATGCTTATTTTAAATACGAACAAGAAGGTGCTAGCTTTTGGGTTTGGGGTATAGATAATGCTGGAAACGCAGATAGAAAAATAAGTATTTGGGACGCACTTAGTACAAATCAATTAGCGCAAATTTACTTTAATGGCGAGCTCAATACAGGAACTATAATACACAAAATTATGGGAGGTTATGACTATCGAGACCTAAGTTATTATGCAGATTGGTCTCAAAAAGAAAGTATAGACGTAACACCTTTTAATATCTACAATCCTGTTTATGGTAAGGCTGTTTACCCAAAATTTGATAGGTCCAAACCTATAAAAGTAAGAGGGCTAGCCAACCATCAAGGAAACAGCTACAACGCATTATATTTACAAGATGAAATTTGGATGTTAAAAAACAAACTAAGGCTAACATTAGCAGCCAGATATACAGATATGAAAGTATTTGCTTATGGCAATGAAACTAAAAACAGTAAACTTACACCTAGAGTTGGGCTTAGTTTCGATGTGCTACCTAGTTTAACAGTATACGGTTTGTATGATCAGTCGTTCTCTCCGCAATTTGGGGCAAGTTTTACTAATAAAAAATTTAAACCAGTAGAAGCCAAAGATATTGAAGGTGGAATTAAGAAAACATGGTTTAACGGCAAACTAAATACAAGCATTACCGCTTATCAAATTACCAAAGAAAATATCTTGGTTGCCGACCCTGAAAACCCGAATTTTTCTATTCAGTTAGGAGAAGTACAATCAAAAGGAATTGAAGTGGACGTTCAAGGTAGATTAACACCTCAGTTAGATGTAATTTTTAATTATGCCAATACCAATGTTGAGATTACAAAAGACACCGATCCTAAAAAAATAGGCACTAAAATGACTGGCTATGCTAAACACATTACAAACGGTTGGTTAAATTATACATTTCCAAATGAAACTGTACTAAAAGGTATTGGGGTTTCTTTAGGGTACCAATACCAAATAGATCGTTCATCTTGGGCATGGTCCGCTGATAATGAAGCTATTTTACCAGATTATTTTAGGTTAGATGGTGGTATATCTTGGCGAAATAGAAACCTTAGGATAAACTTAAATATAAACAACCTATTAAATAAACATTTGTTTTCTGGATCTTCATATAGTACCTATGTTGGTTGGCAAAATGAACCCAAAATTAACGGAAGACTTACCATAGCTTATACATTTTAATAACCCTAATTTTATAAAAATTTAGTTTAGTTGTTTTTAATGGTTTTTCTGTCAGAAATGTAGATGCTTTAAAATAAAAACTTCAAAACGATTAATTACAGAAAATAATTTTAAAATAATTTATCATGAAAAAAAACATAATAAGCTTAGTTCTATTCTTAGCAACAACACCCTTATTTGCTCATTATATTTGGATAGAAACAGCACCTGTTGGAAAACAGCATACAGAGCACTTTATAAAAGTACGATTTGGTGAATATACTTATGGAGTCTTAGAGAAAACAGATGGGGATGCTTTTAAAAGTGTGAGCAAATTTACGCTTTGGGTAATGTCTCCAAGCGGAAAAAAAACACCTCTTAAAGTTTCTGCTAAAGAAGATTTTTACGCAGCTTCCTTTATACCAACAGAGGATGGAACCTACACTATAGCCTTAGATAACAAAAACATAAAAGTCCTTGATTATACAAAATATGATTATGGAATTTTTAAAGGGCAATATCATGCAAAAGCCAAGGTAGTTGTGGGTAATACACTTTCTAATTTTAACAAGACGAATACTACAGGTATTGAGATTATTGACCTTACAGACCAAGAATTCTCTAAAGAAAGTACTGTTCTACTTCAAGTTCTTTTTAATGGAGAGCCCTTAAAAGAAAATGAACTGTCCGTTTTTGTAGCTGACCTATGGTCTAAAAAACTAAAGACCGATAAAGAGGGTAAGGTTACGTTTAAGCTTCCTTGGGAAACCAAATATATCGTAGAAACTATTTTTGAAGAAAAAGTTCCGGGCACATTTAAAGGACTGGACTACGACTTTATTTGGCATTGTGCAACCTACTGTATTTCTTTAAAAAGTAAATGATGAATACCATTTTAATTGTATTTACGTTTCTTGGTTTTTACATAGCCTATAATACGTCTAAAAAGGCTATTTTGCTCAATAATCGCCCTTTTGAAAAATGGGTACAGCAGCATCCTCTTGTATCTAAAAGAGTTGCTTTAGGAATACTTTTCTTGGCTTATATAGGAGCTATAATTCTTCACGGTTTTGGTGCCGGAATTTTAATGGAATGTATTATCCTTATAACGCTTGCAAGCCTTGTGGTTTGTATTGTCCCTTTACAAATTTTTAATTATCGTATTCTATTAATCATATTTATGCTTTCATTTTTTTTAGAACTTTACATCGTATAAGTATGCCAGCAAATAAAAAACATCTTACGACTTCTAAATGGCAACGCTTTTTAAAATTTTCTGCTGGTTTTTTAGGTGGCTATTTGGTAAGCATGTCACTACATATGGCGTTAGCACAATGGCTAAATCATGTAAATGTATTGATAACTATTACGTTTTCAGGCTTCATATTATGGGTTGCATTGTTTCTTCTTGCTTTTTTAGCAAAGAATGGATGGAAAGTTTGGGGTTTGTACTTGTTACTAACTCTATTTTTTTCTGGGTGCATTTATCTAGGCAAGTTATATCACCCTATAATTTCTTAAAGTAAATGAACAATCGTTATTACAATATTTTTTTCCATACCCATACTATAAGTGGTATTATAATAAGTGCCGTACTTTATGTTATATTTTTTGCGGGTTCTTTTTCCTTTTTTAGGGATGAAATCAATAATTGGGAACGTAACCAGTCAACATCCCGCAAACTGCCAAAGGATGTTAACTTTGATACTGTTTTAGATGGTATAAAAAGTAAATATAATCTTTATGGAAGAGATATTACCATTAATTGGCCAAGTGTAGAAAATAGAGTAAATGTAAGTCTTTCCGCTTCAAAAGACACCTTAGCAAGTGTTGCTCAAAAAAGGGGAGCATTCTTTTATGTGGACATCGATACCTATGAAAGCTCCAGTTATGAGGAATCTTATGCTTTGGGAGAGTTTTTATATCGGTTACACTTTTTAGCACAGATACCCTACCCAATTGGCTATTACCTTTCTGGCTTTACTGCTTTCTTTTTTTTGTTCGCCATTATAACTGGAGTATTAGTACATTGGAAAAAAATAATTTCTAGCTTTTATGTTTTTAGACCTTTTTCAAAGCTAAAAACCATGTGGACAGATGCTCATACTTCATTAGGCGTTATAGGGCTTCCGTTTCAATTTGTGTACGCTGTTACTGGATCTTTTTTTATGATAAAGGCTCTAGTGATTGCGCCAAGTGTAATGATACTCTACAATGGCAATCAAAATAAATTATATGAAGATTTGGAATATACGATACCCACTATGCCATTAGAATATCAAAAAACCAATTCATTTGTAAGTGTCAATATGTTATTGAACAGTACAAAAAGTATATGGAAAAATTTTAATCCTACAGGTCTAAAAGTTCTTAATTACGGCGATAAGACCATGAAAGTACTTGTAGAAGGAGAAACTGATTATAATCATAAATTTACAGGTAAAGGGAAAGTGCTTTACAATGGTATTACAGGAAAAATGCTTTCCACAAAAGACCCCTACAAGGAAACCACATATTTAGATGGTGTAAAAAATGTACTGTACCGATTGCACTATGGAGATTATGGAGGTTATGCCTTAAAGTTAATTTCTATGGTCTTGGGCTTTGTTTCGTGTTTTGTTATTATTTCTGGAGTTATGATATGGCTTGTAGCACGTGACAAAAAACATATTCCTGAACACAAAAAAAGGTTTAATAGTATTTTAGTTAGGCTTTATTTGGCTATTTGTCTTAGTATGTACCCTACAACAGCACTAACGTTTTTAATGGTCAAAATCAACGGAACATCTGGTAAGGAGTTTCTATATCCATTTTACTTTATAACATGGTTGGTACTCAGCTTATTTTTTATACTAAAAAAAGACAATGTGCTCACCAATAAACTTACACTTCTTTTAGGGAGCATTTTGGGAATTTTAATCCCTATTGCAAATGGCATCTTTTCAGGCAATTGGTTTTGGAAAACATTTATAGAAGGTCGGCATGACATTTTTATAGTTGATATGCTTTGGGTATCAATTTCTCTTGTAGGATTCTATATTTATTTTCAAATAAAAAAACGTGAGCTTAACGATTAAACTTTTATAATGTTTTTTGATATAGATTCATAAAGGTTTAGAAACTCATTTATAATCAACCACTAAAAAATCTATTAAATACGATATTCATACAATATAATCGAAATATAAACATCGCAAAATATTTTCGGAAAAGAAACTGTATAAAGTCATTACTTTTTCTATTGCTTATTTATTCCGTTTCCTTTCCATTTTAAAATTTTGTATTTCGTTTTGTTTAAATATTGTTTAATATTTAAACTGTACGATTATTAACTCGCACATTCGACATACAATAAAGATAAATTTTTTAGTAACGTGAGTTCGATTTAAGAAATAATATATAATTATATTTTAATTTTCTGATAGACAGTAATTTGTACTTCCTGTTACTTCGACGATAGGAGAAATCTCATAATTTATAACTACAATTTGTAAGATTCCTCTTTTCTGCGTCATCGAAATAACATTTATTTTTAAATAAAAACACATAAACACCTGATAATCAGTAGGAGGTATGTTAGGATTGCGTTAGTAACCAAAGCGAAATACAGTAAAAGTTTATAGTTTTAACTAAATTTGAGACCAATAAAAAAACAACCAAAAAGGTTGCTTTAGTTACGTTAATATTAAACGTTTTATAAACGTACTTGTGGGGAATAGTTATCTTTTTGAAATTTTAGAAAATACTTTTAAAGTATCTCTTTTTACAATTTTTGCATTATCTAAAGTTACTTTAATTACATATTTAGAATTCGATACCTGAAACACATAGCTAAACTGTCTAAATGATGTAATATGATAGTTTGGAAATTCTTTCTCAACAACAGTTTTGTTAGATTCGTAATGTTCTAATTCTGTTTTTACTGGTTGACAACCCATTAGTATACTCCCTACAAATGTTAAAGTTAGTAACACTTTCATAATAAATAATTTTTAATAAAAAACTATTATTTTATTCTCAGAGACGAACTTTTGTAGGGGTTGGAGCTATGGTTTTTCTAATACCATAAAATAATAGTACAAAAATACACGTAAAGTTAGGGAGCTTTAATTTGTATTACAATAAACATTAAGTTTGTTCATTTAAGAACAAAAATTATTTTGAACGTTTTTATAAATTGTAAAAAGGGAGTAACAATTATATATAATTGAGCATATAAATATACACAAATTTATTTCAACTTTAAAAACGAAAAATTATATTTTATTCCAAAATTGATAAAAGGATTGCTAAGATTACCTCCTTTAGCTTTTACATAACCAGCAGAACCACGTAAACTTAAAGTGTTATTTATTTGGTAATCAATACCTAAACTTGGTTTTATTATAAAACCTTCTCCAGTACTAATATTTCCTCCACCTGCAGCTCCTCCTAAAATTTGTGTAAAAAAAGTAGTATTGCCACCCAAGAGAGGATTCGTTTTTACACCCAAACCAACCAAACCTTCTGCATAAGCACCAGCATTTCCAAAGTTTGCAAATGAGGTTTGCCCTGCAACAAATATATTTTTATTCATATTTAAATTAATTTGAAGAGATATTTGGTGCATGTCTTCAGTTGAATTCGTCATCCTTTTTGCATTAAAATACCAATCTTGTTTTACGATTACTTCGAACCCTTTAAAAATACCCTCGTTAAAATTAGAAGTATTGTTATAAGTACCATTTCTTTCAATGTAATATTTTAAACCAGCTCCAAAAGAAGAGGTTGCAAAATACTTGTTAGGAGTAAATAAAAAGCCTTTATTTACAGAAAGGTAAAGATCTTTATGTATTTTTTGTTCTAAAGAAATATCAGGATATATTAAAAAACCACCTTGTGTATCAACACCACCACCACCACCAGCTCCAATTCCAAATTTAGCTTGAATATTAGTTCGATTTTTATTCATAGATAAATGATAGCCACCTCCTAAAAGCACATCCATATAACCTGCTCTTATTCCACTATAAGCACCATCTACTTTTAAAAAAGCAAACCAGTTTTTATTGATAAAAGAAGCAAGCTCAAAACCTGCTAAACGAATTATTTTTCCATTTAAAATTTCTCCTGTTGTTGCATCTGCTTTACTTGTAACTTTTAAATTGTTTAGATGCAACATTAAAGAAGTTCTATTTGTCTTTTGATTCCAATTTGAGTTTTTTAATTCTATAAGCGAAAAATCATTTTCTGAAGCTTTGTAATTAGAATATTCAAAATCTAAAGGAATTTCTAAAGCGACATTTAATTGGTGTCCTTTTATCTTTCCTCCATCAAAAAAATTGACATAACTCCAACCACTATTTAAAGTAAAATGTTTAAAATCATACCCTAAATTTACGTGTGGTAAAATAAATGCGCCTCCACCATCTAGAGCTCCTGCACCACCACCACCACCAAAATGGAAACCAGTATCTACATACAATTTTTTGGAGAAATATTTTTTAATACCTGCGTTAATACCTAAAGTAAAAAAACCACCTCTGGCACCTCTAACAGAACCATAAATACCTAAACCAGCATAGGCCCAATCATTTAACATTAAGTTGTAATGAATTCCAGTAAACCCCATATTAGGTTCGTTTAAAATTTGGGCTTCTGGCATATTTATAGATAGAAAATCTATTTTAGCAAATGCTTTTTGTGTAATTTTATTTGGAACTTTATCATTTTGAGCATTAATAATTTGGTTACATAAAACGATCAATAATAATAATGGGATGTACTTTTTCATAAAATATAATTAACTTCTCTTTTGAATAGAAATAACCACGGTTTTAGATGTTGGAGTATTGCTAATTTTAGCCACACTTTTTATAGGAACTAATACATTCGCTTCAGGAAAATAAGTAGCTGTGCATTGTTTTGGAATGCTGTAAGGAATAACTAAAAACCCTTTAGCTTCTCTTTTTTCTCCGTTAAAATGGCTAGTTAAATCGACCAAATCTAATTTTTTTAAACCTTGTTTTTTCATATCATTTTTATTCATAAAAATAACTCTTCGTTCATTTAAAATACCTCTGTAACGATCGTTTAATCCATAAATTGTTGTATTGTATTGATCGTGTGTACGAATCGTCATCATTAAAAATTGATTTTTTTCCAGTAAAATATCCGATGGTAAATTTGTACTAAAGTTTGCTTTTCCGGTCGAAGTCGGTTTAAAATTATTATCTCTAGCATTATTTGGTAAATAAAAACCTCCTTTTATACGAGCTCTTTGATTGTAGTTTTCGAAACCAGGAATGGTGGCTTCAATTTTATTTCTAATATGGTCGTAATTAGAGACTAATTCTGTCCAATTTACTTTAGAGTTTTTTAAAGTTGCGTTTGCAACTCCAGCGACAATGGCTGGTTCGCTTAATAATTTGTTTGAATGTGGTTCTAAAACACCACTAGATTGGTGTACAATTCCCATAGAATTTTCTACAGTTACAAACTGTTCTCCAGAACTTTGAATGTCTTTTTCAGAACGACCTAAACATGGCAGAATTAAGGCTTTTTTTCCATGAATTAAATGGCTTCTATTTAGTTTTGTGGAAACGTGAACTGTAAGATTGCAATTACGCAAAGCTGTTGCAGTAAACTCTGTGTCTGGTGTTGCAGAAATAAAATTTCCACCCATTCCAAAAAATACTTTTGCTTCTTTTTTGTGCATTGCTTTAATAGATTCTACAACATCAAAACCATGTTTTCTTGGCGATTTAAAATTAAACTCTTTATCTAATTTATCTAAAAAAGAATCTGGAGATTTCTCCCAAATTCCCATGGTTCTATCTCCTTGCACATTAGAATGACCACGAACAGGGCAAGTTCCAGCACCTTTTTTTCCAATGCTACCCTTTAATAATAAAATATTTACGAGCTCTCGGATATTATCTACAGAGTTTTTGTGCTGTGTTAAACCCATTGCCCAGCAAATTATAATTTTATCGTTATCGATAATAAGCTCAGTTGCTTTTTTAATTTGATCTAAAGTTAAACCTGTTTGAGGTAATAATTCTTCAATTGTATAGTTATTTAAATTTGATAGAAATTCGTCTAAACCAGCTGTTTTTTCTTTAATAAATTGATGATTAAAAACAGAACCTGGATTTTTAGTTTCTTTTTCTTTCATCAACTTAAGAATAATTTTTAATAAAGCTACATCTCCATTTATTTTTACTTGCAAAAACAAATCTGTTAAGTCTTGTCCTGTACCCACCCATTTTAAAGGGTTTTGAGGGTCTTTATAATTTAATAAACCAACTTCTGGTAAAGGATTTATAGTAATAATTTTTCCGCCATTTTTTTTAGTATCTCCCAAAGCTGTTAACATTCTTGGGTGATTTGTTCCTGGGTTTTGCCCCATTACAATTACCAAATCTGCATGGTCGAAATCTTCTAGAGTTACAGAACCTTTTCCAATACCTAAGGTTTCCGAAAGTGCAGAACCACTAGATTCATGGCACATATTAGAACAATCTGGTAAGTTGTTTGTACCAAATTGACGTACAAAAAGTTGATATAAAAACGCGGCTTCGTTACTGGTTCTTCCTGAAGTATAAAAAATGGCTTCATCAGGAGAATCTAAAGAATTTAGTTCGTCTCCAATCATTTTAAAAGCATCTTGCCATGAAATTTCTTCGTAATTATCTTTTCCTTCTGGTAAATACATTGGATGCGTAATTCTTCCGCTTTTTCCTATTTCATAATCAGGTAGTTTTGCTAACTCTTTTACAGAATGTGTTGCGAAAAATAAAGGCGAAACTTTGTTTTTTGTAGCTTCCTCTGCTACTGCTTTTGCTCCATTTTCGCAATACTCTGCTAAAAAAGCACGTTTTTCATCTGGATCTGGCCAAGCACAACCTGGGCAATCGAAACCATCTTTTTGGTTTAAGTTTTTTAAAAGTCTAATTCCATCTATTACACCAACTTCGTCTTTAATATGGGTTAATGCAACTTTTATTGCTTTTACACCAACTGCCGATTTTGGTATTTCCTGAAATTTTATACCTGTTAATTTTTCTGGTGGTTGTGCATTTGTATTTTTCGACATATCTAATTTTTTTTGAGGTAAGAAGAATTTGAGTAAATAGTCATTTTACCATTTCTAGTAAACCCAATCAGGCAAATCCCAAATTCTTTAGCAAAATCGACAGCTAACGAAGAACAAGCAGAAACAGCAATAATTACTGGAATTTTTGCAATAAAAGCTTTGGAAACAATTTCATAAGAAACTCGACCACTAACTAATAAAAAATTAGCCTCTTTTAATTTTTTTTTGTTTAGTAAATCGCCAATTGTTTTGTCAACAGCATTGTGTCTTCCAATATCTTCTTTAATTGTTAATAATTCGTAATTCTTATTAAATATTGCAGCTGCATGGCTTCCACCAGAATCTTTAAAAGTAGGTTGATTTTGAGTCATTTGAATAAACATTTCATGGATTTCTCTTGATGAAAATAGATTTTCTTCAGTAAGTTTATCTCCATTTACTTTAATATCTTTCAACTCTTTTTTTCCGCAAATTCCACAAGAGGAAACAGATAAAAGTGTTCTTTTATTTAAATATCCTTTTCCTAAAAATTTAGTAGGAATACTTACATTTATTATTTGCGGAATATTGTCTTGCTCTTTTTCTAAAGACATTTTTAAGCTAGAAGAATTCTTGTAAATATCTTCTGCATATAACAAGCCACGTATTAATTCGAGGTCGTTATTGGGAGTTCTCATAACAACAGTGTACGCTTCTTTGTTGATATTTATTTGCAATGGAGCTTCCACTACCAAACTATCTAAAGTTTTGGTTTTTAAAAATTTAGATACTTTTAAACCTTGGTAAGAGAGTGTTTGCATGCAATTTAAGACTTACTATACAAACTTAATAAAAACTATTAGCCTAAAAAAACAAAAGTCTCGAAAGTTAATTCGAGACTTTTTCTTGTGTGTTTTACACCCCTAATAATAAAACACACAATTGCTCTTCAAAGATATAAATATTACACCTTATTTCTTTTATGTAAATAGATTAATTATGAATATTTTAACAAAATAACTATGAAACCTTCTCGCAAATTAACACAATTAGTTTTCCTTTGTAATCTGTTGTAAAGAAAGTAAAAGTGTTTCCACCATCTTTAATTTTTGTTTCTTTTCGAATTTGAGCAACTGTTTTTGGAAAGTTTCTAGTGGTAATATTTGCTTTTTTATTAGGAAGTAATTTTAGTATTTTCTTCTTATCGTAAGATAAAATATGTTTAATTTTAAAAGCTCTTCCAGGAAAATTTAGTTGTTTGTTTGAAGTATATAAATGTGAATGTTGCTGTAATTTAAAAACTTTTAATTGATTTGTAATTTGATGAAAGCCACCAGATTTTAAAATTGCTGAATTTGGTTCGTATAAATAGGAGAGAGGCTCTGAATAATTAGAAAGTACATCTTCTTTATAATTGAAATTAAACCTTTCTGTTTTTTCTTTTTTAACGTTTATTGTTTTGATTTCTATCGTGTTTTCATAGTCTTTCTCTAATAAAAACAACAATTCTTTTACTTCGTTATTTACAGCAACAATATGAATTTCTTTTACATTTTTTAACTCGCCAATGGTTTGTGAAATATCTAAAATAGGAGATACTTTTACTAAAATTGTTTTGGCTTTTGTGAAAAAGAAATCAATTTTTGGAGAAATGTAAGGCTGGCAATCTTTCAACAGAAAAACCTTTCCTTTTACATCGTCTCTTCTTGATGGATCTATATAAATACAATCAAAATTTTTAGATGTTTTTTGTAAGAAATTGGTTCCATTTCCTGCAAATATTTCGATGTTGTTTTTTTTTAATTGGTGGAAATTGTGTTTTACAATTGCAGATAATTCTTCGTTAATTTCGCAATGAATTACTTTTTTAAATTGTTTTGAGAAATAAAAAGCATCTACTCCAAAACCACCAGTAATATCAATAATTGAATCACCAGAAACAATTTTAGATTTGTAATCTGCAGTAATTTCAGAAGAGGTTTGCTCAATACTTATTTTCGCAGGATAGTAAATGTTTTCTGTTAGAAACCAAGTTGGTAATTTCTTTTCGGACTTCTGTTTTGCTAAAATCTGGTTTGCGATTTCTTGGATGGAAATAGCATTAAAAGGACTTCCTTTTAAAACAACTTTTGTAATTTTTGTCCTTAAATTTTCGTTGATGAAATTTTGAACATCTGCCTGTAGAATAGTGAGATTCAAAATAAAATTACAAGTTTTTAGTTAACGATTTTACAATTTTATTTTCTGATAAAAATTCCTTTAAAATAACTTTTAAAGCGGTGTATAATGGAACTGCTGTTATCATACCAACAATTCCGAAAAGTAAACCGCCAATAATTATAATCAAGAAAATTTCTAATGGATGCGATTTTGTTGTTTTAGAGAAAATAACTGGCTGGCTCACAAAATTATCGATAATTTGAGCAATTAGGTAACCAATCATCACATAAATTGTGGTTGGTAAAATTTCTGTTTGAAACTCCATTTCAATATTGCTGGTCATCGATAAAACAAACATAATTACTGCACCAATTAAAGGACCAACATAGGGAATTAAATTTAATAAAGCACATAAAAAAGCGATTACAACTGCATTGTCTATTCCAAAAATTAGTAAAATAATGGTGTATAAAACAAACAAAATAGTAATCTGTAATATTAAACCAATAAAATATCTCGACAACAAATCGTTAATAATTTCTAGCGATTTAGAAAATCTTGTTTCAGTTTTATTCGGAATAATTGTCATGATTCCGTTTTTAAGAATTCGGCTATCTTTCATAAAGAAAAAAGAGATAAATAAAACAGAAAATAACCCAACACTTAAAGAGCCTAGTGTTCCTAAAACATAGTTTAATAAATTAGGAATTTCTTTAAATTGAGATGTAAAATCGATACTTTTTAACTCGCCCAAAACATCAATTCCTTTAGAAGAAAAATAAGTGGTAATTTGATTGAAAATATTCTGAATATTTGCTTGTAATTCATCACTTTGCAGAAGCGATAAACTTTTACCTTGTTCTGTAATTAAAGGAATAAATAATATAATTATACCTGTTATTATTCCCAAGAAAAGTACCATGGTTGTAATTACTGCAATGGTATTTGGAAACTTTAATTTTCTTCTTAAAAACAAAATAATGGGTCTTGCAATTAACGAAATTACACCTGCAATTATAACATAAACGATTACAGATTGGATGGTGTATAAAAAATAACCCAATAGAAAAATGCCTAATAAAATGGCTAAGGCTCTTAAAATTCCGTTTGATAAAGTTTTTGCTGTCATTTAATTATATCCTTTTACTTCGCCCATACTTAAATTTCTACCATTACCAAATGTATGGTTCGTTGGTAATAAAGTGCCACTTTCTGTGGTAATCCAACCTTCCCAAGTTGCAGAAACTCCATTCATTTTCATACTTGGAACAAACATTTTGTAAGAAATTGGCAAATAATTTTTATCTAAAACCCATAAATAAGAATCTCCAGGAGTTGTGCCACCAGTTGTATATTTAACGAACAAAGCATCTTTACCATCTTCTTTTTGAATGGATCTAATAATGCCGTTTTCGAATAATTTATGGGGCGCAACCAACCAAAAAGAATCGTTGTTAAAAATATTCCAAGCTTTTTTTACGATTGTAGAGTCTGCGATTTTTTGTAGTTTTTCATTGATAAAAACAGTGCTTTTTTCTTTATTTTGAGGATGTAAATTCACACGAATAGAATCCCAAGAAATAGCTACAATGTGTTTTTCTTTATCCCATTTAAAACTTCTTCTTCCACCAAAACTCCATTCTAAATAGCGCGTATTTTTATAATTTTCGTGTTTAATAGCTTTTAGAATTTTGTTTGCCAATTCGTTTGCTTTCGGATTGTACGCTTTTACATTTTCTAAGGGAATCTCTAAACCAAATAAAGAAAGTGTGTGGGAGGTTGGCAATTTTATGCCAGATTCAGTAGTTTTTAAAGGATTCCAAGTTGCCGAAATTCCACCAATAGGAATAATTTTTACCCACATCTTAAAAGAAACTGGCAAATAATTTTCATCTAAAATCCACAAATAAGAATCTCCAGGAGTAGAACCTCCAGAACTGTAGGTAATTAAAAGTGCGTCTTTTCCTTCGTAATTTACAATTCTTCTTTCTGTACCTACGTCAAAAATTTTGTAAGGTGCAATTAGCCAAAAAGAATCGTTATTAAAAAACTCTGTGGCTTTTTTTATAATTTCAGGATTATTTGTTTCTTTTTTATCTACAAAAATGGTTGATTTTTTTGGATATTTTGTGTTTAGTATTACTTTGTTATTAGCCCAAGAAACATGTACAATATTTTCTTGTTTCAACCATTTGTAATGGTGCACATCTCTAAAACTCCATTCTATAACTTCTGTGTTTTCAAAAGCATCGTTATTTATGGCATTGAACATTTTAATAGCTAATGCATCTGCTTCTTTGCCTTGTTTTCCTTTAGGAAGTTCTTCATTTTTTATAAAATAAAAAATCGTTCCAGCAACAATTAATAACAAAATAATGACTCCTAAAAACTTGAAAAATTGTCTCATTCGTAGAATTTAAAATAAAGAAGCTAATTTATTACATTTTAAAGGAATTTATTTGTTTTACTCGTAATATTCTAAAACATGTTTCGGAATTTATTAAAAACTCTTTATAATGAAGCTGAAACTTATAAATTTATAGAAAAGACTCTCAAAAACGATAAATGATGTTAAAGTACTAAAATAGATCCTTCAAGAGAATACAATTTAGCTTATTATAAGAAAATAACCTTTTCGATTGTGTTTGAGAAGATTTTTTAGGTTATAATGTCAATAGAAAAAATCTTTGTAAACTTCTTTGGTAAATCTTTAAAAATTAAAATATTTTCATCCCTAAAAGGATGCATAAACTCCAATGTTGAAGCATGTAAATACAATCCTTTTCCGTTTAAAACCTTTCCTTCTAAAAAGTGTTCTTTATCACCTAAAATAGGATTTCCAATAGATAATAAATGTTTTCTTAATTGATGCTTTCTACCTGTTTTTGGATTTAATTTTACCAAATTTAAAAAACCAAAACGTTCCGATTTTACGGTTTGTATTACTGTGTATTTTGTAATGGATTCTTTTTCGTCAATTGGAGCATTTATAATTCCTTTAGAATTCATTTTGCCAATTGTTATTGCAAAATAGGTTTTACTAATTTCTTTATTTTGAAATAAATTTCCTAGTTCGAGAATTGCAGAACTTGTTTTTCCTATTAATAATAATCCGCTTGTTGGATAATCTAATCTGTGAATTGGTTGTGGTTTTACTGCATCTTGTTGGTTGCTTTTTTGTAAGTTTTGTGCCAATCCGTTTGCTATGGTTACAAACTTATTTCCGCTAACTAATATTCCTGAAGGTTTGTAAATAACGGCTAAATAATCGTCTTCAAATAAAACTTCAATATCTAATTTTAGTCTTTCGAAAGTTGAAGATTTTTCTGATTCGAAAAGCTCTATTTTTTCTCCTCCAGCAATAAATTTTGATGTGGTTGCTACAATTCCATCAATAAAAATGAGTTGTTTTTTGATGGCTTTTTTAATCGCAGATTTTGTAGGAATTGTTTTAAAAATACCTACTGCATACTCTTGAAAACGAATAGGTTTTTCTAATGTTTTGGCGATATGAGTTTCTGTGAGTGTCAAAATTTATTATTATGCTAAAATGTCTGGTTGAGCGCAGTCGAGACCTAAATATAAATTCCTAAATTTAATAACTTCTCGAGAACTGCGTTCGGTACTTTCAATCAAAATTTATTTTGATTTTAGTAATGCTCGAAGAGACAAGGTATACGAATTTTTAAAATTCTACTTCGCAAACAATTGCCCAATATCTTTAAACGCTTTAAATTCCAACGCATTATTTTCTGGATCCATAAAAAACATGGTGGCTTGTTCGCCTACTTTTCCTTTAAAACGAATGCAAGGTTCTATTTCGAATTTTGTGTTGGCTTCTTTTAATCTACCTGCCAAAGCATTCCAATCTTCCCAAGTTAACACAACGCCAAAATGCGGAACAGGAACATTATGTCCATCCACAGCATTAGAGATTCTTTGGGGTTTATAATCTTCTTTTACATGAAGTACCAATTGATGACCAAAGAAATTAAAATCTATCCAATCTTTTGTTGAGCGACCTTCTTCGCAATTTAAAATATCTCTATAAAAAGCTTTACATTTTTCTAAATTTTGAACAGGAATTGCGAGGTGGAAGGGTTGTAGTTTCATATTCAAAGTTTTTTTATTTAAAATTCAAAGTTAAGAAAATTTATTAGTCTTAATTTCCGTTTGAGTTTTGTTTTGAGTAAGTGCGTTAGGGATTGCAGTGGAAATCCTTTTGCCTTTTTTTAAGGCAAAAGATTGGAACGGAAAGCCCGCTCGAACGCCCAAAAAAATAAACCAAATAATTTTCTAAAAACCAGAAGCGGAATCGTCTCCACGTTTGTCTGCGCCACCTTCTAAATGTCCGTTTTTTAAAACTAAAATTGCAGCTACTTTTCCGATAACTGGCGAATTGGTTTCATCTAAAGTATAGCCTAATTTTATAAGTTCCGATTTTATATTTTCATTAAAACTATTAGGTTCCATTTTAATCTCATCTGGCAACCATTGATGATGAAATCTTGGCGCATTTACGGCTTCTTGCATGCTCATTTTAAATTCATGTACATTTAAAATAGTTTGCAAAACAGAGGTAATAATAGTGGAGCCTCCAGGAGTTCCAACAACCATATGTAGCTTTCCGTTTTTCTCTAAAATAGTTGGTGTCATAGAACTTAACATGCGTTTTTCTGGAGCAATTTCATTTGCTTTTGCGCCCACCAAACCAAACATATTTGGCACACCTGGTTTGCTGGAAAAATCGTCCATTTCGTTGTTTAGGAAAAAACCTAAATCACTACAATACAATTTAGAACCATAACCGCCATTTATGGTGGTGGTTGCAGAAATTGCGTTTCCAAATTGATCTACGATCGAATAATGCGTAGTTTCATCACTCTCAATAATTTTAATAGTTCCGTGAGAAACGTCTGATGATAGTGTTGCTTTGTCAAAAGAAAAATTTGCCATTCTTTTTGCTGAATATGCTTTCGAAATCAATTCTTTTTGAGGAATTGTAACAAAGTCTGGGTCGCCTAAAAAATGACTTCTATCTGCATAAGCACGTCTTTCGGCTTCTACAATCACTTGAATTGTTTTTACTGAATTATGCCCGAATTTATCCAAATCAAAAGGTTCAATTGCATTCATAATTTGCGCTAAGCAAATGCCGCCACTTGAAGGTGGAGACATAGAAATTATCTTTAAATCGTCATACGTAAAAGTAACAGGAGTTCTCCATTTTGCTTCGTATTTTGCCAAGTCTTCAAGCGTTATAATTCCACCATTTGCTTGTATAAAAGTAACCAAACGTTTGGCGGTTTCTCCTTTGTAAAATTCGTCTCGTCCATTTTTTTGAATTCTGGTTAAAGTTTTTGCCAATTCAGGATATTTTATAGTGTCATTTTCTTTCCAACTTTTATTAAAAACAATAGAATCTTTGTTTGCTTCTAAAAACGAAGATTGGTAATATTTAATTCTTTTTTCTTGTTTAGCTGTTACTACAACTCCTTTTTTGGCAAGCTTAATTACAGGTTCTAAAATTTCTTCCATCGATAATGTTCCGAATTTTCTATGCACTTCGAAAACGCCAGCAACTGTCCCAGGAATTCCTACAGCCATGGCTCCCAATGTGCTTTTATTAGGGATTACATTTTCTTGAGCGTCTAAAAACATATTTTTAGAAGAAGCCAAAGGCGCTTTTTCTCTATAATCTAAAGCACCAATTTCTCCACTGTTTTTTCGATACACCATAAAACCACCACCACCAATATTTCCTGCATAAGGATATGCAACTGCCAAAGCCAATTCTGTAGCAACCATGGCATCGAAAGCATTTCCACCTTTTTTTAATATTTGAGCACCAATTTTAGAAGCTTCTTCTCTTGCAGAAACCACCATGGCTTTTTCGGTTATTTTGCCAATAACTCTTTCTTTTTTTTCTGATGTTTTACAGGAAGTTATTAGTAAAGAAAGGAATAGGAATGTTATAAAGATGTTTTTTGTTTTCATAATTGAATAGTTTATTAAGTTCTCGACTGCGCTCGAACAGACATTAATATTTTAATTCAAATAATTTCTGATTAGAAAATTCTATTAAATCTTTAAAAAAGAGTGTAAAATCTTCTTGTAATTCTTGTTCTAATTTTCGTAAATCTTCAATGGCTAAATTCATTTGAGATTTCCCTTTAGTTCTTGCATTTACGCCATTTAAAACTTTTTGAATTCCCTCTTTAAACTGATAATTGTATAGAATATTATATTCAATCATATATTTGATAAAGCTTTGAGATTTTAAAGGTAATTCAGGAGATTTTTTAGAAAACAATTTATTAATTGAATCTGTATACACATTCAAAGGAATTGCTGAATAATCTGCCCAATTTTTTGCTAAAAAGTAATCGTAAAAAATGTCGATAATTACACCATCATAATGTCTGTAGCGTTTGTGTAATCTGCGTTTGCTTTTTCTTACAATTTCGTGTGCATCTGTAAATGTATCTATTGCTCTGTGTAAGAAAATTCCTTGCTGAATTTCTTTTGAAAAATTCTTGTAATTATTTCCTCTAATATGATCTGCAATAAAATTGCCAATCATAATATTGGTATTGTTTTGTGAAAGGTATAAATGGGCGAGGAAGTTCATAATAGTAAATGTAAAGAAAAAAGGTCGTCTAAAAATTAATTTTTAGACGACCTTTTTTCTTTTATAAAAATTCTCAAAATAAATCTAGTTATTCAACATCACTGGCATTACCAACATAGTAATTTTTTCACCTTCATCAGTTCCATCAATTGGCGTTAAAATTCCTGCTCTGTTTGGTAACGACATTTCAATTAAAACTTCGTTAGAACTTAAATTGTTTAACATTTCACTTAAAAAACGAGAGTTGAATCCAATTTGCATATCATCACCTTGATAATCGCAACTTAAACGCTCGTTTGCTTTATTGGCAAAGTCTAAATCTTCCGCAGAAATATTTAGTTCTGTACCCGCCATTTTCAAACGAATTTGGTGTGTAGTTTTACTTGAGAAAATAGAAACACGTCTTACAGAATTTAAGAAAGAACCTCTATCTACTGTTAATTTATTCGGGTTTTCCTTTGGAATAACAGCTTCGTAATTTGGATATTTTCCATCAATTAAACGACAAACCAACACCACATTATCAAACGTGAATTTTGCATTTGCGTCATTATATTCAATCGTTACATCGCTATCAGAGCCCCCTAAAATTCCTTTTAATAAATTTAAAGGTTTCTTGGGCATAATAAATTCTGCAGTTTGGTCTGCAGTAACATCTGTTCTGGAATATTTAACCAATTTATGAGCATCAGTAGCCACAAACGTTAAACTTTGAGAACTAAACTGAAAGAAAACGCCACTCATAACTGGGCGCAAATCATCATTACCAGCTGCGAAAATCGTTTTCGAAATGGCAGTTCCTAAAATATGTGCAGGAACAACAGTTTGGCTTGGAGATGGTAAAGAAACCGCTTTCGGAAATTCATCTCCACCAAAATAAGCCATGTCGTATTTTCCTTGGTCAGAGCTAATTTCAATGGTGTTGTCTCCTTCCGTTTTAAATGTTAAAGGTTGGTCTGGAAACGTCTTTAAAGTATCTAACAATAAACGCGCAGAAACAGCAATAGAACCTTCGCTATTACTTTCTACATCTACCACAGAACTCATTGTCGTTTCTAAATCTGATGCAGAAACTTTTAGTTGGTTTTCAGACAATTCAAACAAAAAATTGTCTAAAATTGGTAATGTATTATTACTATTTATAACGCCACCTAAAACCTGTAATTGTTTTAATAATTGCGAACTCGATACAATAAATTTCATTGATTTTCTTATCTTAATTAGTATTACAAATATAACCTTAATATGTTATTCTGAAAATTAATTTATCAACAGGTTATGAGCAATTTTATTGATGATTTTAAAAACGTTATAATTATGTTAATTCGCCTATTTTGGTTGATAAAAAAAGTACATTTGTTTGCTTGCATGTTTTCTTTTTAAAAAAGATAATGTCTCTTTGAACATTACTGAAATAAAAAGATTTTTTATTAAAAATAACAAACGTAGTTCTTGAGAGGTTTTATTTAGGTCTCGACTACGTTCGTCCTAAATATATTTACTACTTACTATCAAAATATTAAAATGAAGAAATTCTTATTTTTTGTATCAGTATTTTTACTGATTTCTACTAATATATTTGCACAAAAACCAGCCAAATTAAACTCGAATCAAATTTATGAGAAAGTTCAAAAACTAAACTTTTTAGGAACTGCTTTATACATTGCTGCGCATCCAGATGATGAAAATACACGTTTAATTGCTTATTTAGCCAACAACGTAAAAGCAAGAACTGGTTATTTATCTTTAACAAGAGGAGATGGAGGCCAGAATTTAATTGGCCCAGAAATTAGAGAATTGTTAGGTGTAATTCGAACGCAAGAATTATTGGCAGCAAGAAGAGTAGATGGAGGAGAACAATTATTTACGAGAGCCAACGATTTTGGCTATTCTAAACACCCAGATGAAACCTTAAAAATTTGGAATAAAAATGAGGTTTTAAGCGATGTTGTTTGGGCAATTCGAACCTTTAAACCAGATGTAATTATCAATAGATTTGATCATAGAACTCCAGGAACCACACATGGGCATCACACAAGTTCTGCCATTTTAAGTGTAGAGGCTTTTGATAAAGTTGGCGATAAAACACAATTTCCAGAACAATTAAAATATACAGAAACCTGGCAACCAAAAAGACTTTTTTTTAATACATCTTCTTGGTTTTATAGAGATAAAGAGAAGTTTAAAGAAATTGCAAAAGATTTTACAAAATTTAACATCGGTGTTTATTATCCGCTAAAAGGCTTGTCTAACAACGAATTAGCGTCCATAGCAAGTAGCCAGCACTTGTGCCAAGGTTTTGGAAGATTAACAACAAGAGGAACTCAAACTGAATATGTAGAATTTCTAAAAGGCGACAAACCAAAAGATAAAAACGATATTTTTTCAGGAATTAATACCACTTGGAATCGTGTAGAAAGTGGAGGAGAAATTGGCGATATTTTATACGAAGTTGAAGAAAAATTCGATTTTGTAAATCCGTCTAAACATTTACCAATGTTGCTGGAAGCCTATCAGAAGATACAGAAATTAAAAGATAATCATTGGAAAAAAATTAAAGAAAAACAAATTTTAGAAGTTATAGAAGCTTGTGCAGGTTTGTATTTAGAAGCTTCTGCAGTAAGCTCGTCAGGAACGCCAAATTCTTCAATAGAAATTAATTTTGAAGCCTTAAATAGAAGCGATTTTCCAATTGAATTAACATCCATTATTTCTACAATTGATGGAAAAAAGATCGCTAAAAATATTGATTTAGAAAGTAATAAAAAATCAAATTTTAAAGAAACCATTCAATTAAAAACAAATACTTATTCAGACCCATATTGGTTGCGTGAAAATGCTTTTTTGGGAATGTACAAAGTAAAGAATCAGTTATTAATTGGAAAACCAGAAACACCAAGGCCAGCGAAAATTACATTCAATTTAATGATGGAAAATGTGCCTGTTTCCATCACAAAAGACGTGGTAAGAAGGTATGCAGAAAGAGATAAAGGAGAGATTTACGAACCTTTTGAAATTTTGCCCAAAGTAACCACAAAACTAAAAGATAAAGTAATTATTTTTTCTGAGGATGTTCCTCAAAAAGTGGTCGTAGAAGTTAGGGCAGGAGAGAATAATGTTGCAGGAAAAGTACATTTAAAACTACCTACAAATTGGAAAGTTTCACCAAAAGAAATCAATTTTAAAATTCAGCAAAAAAACGACAAACAAACCATTGAGTTTTTAGTAAATCCACCTAAAAAACAATCAGAAGGAAAGTTAGAAGTTATTGCAACCTCCAAAGGTAAAAACTTTACTAAAGAATTGGTGGAAATTAAATACAATCACATTCCAAAACAATCGGTTTTATTAAATTCTGAAGCAAAAATTGTTCGTTTAAATATTAAAAAAGTTGGAAATAATATTGGTTATATCAAAGGAGCAGGAGATACTGTTCCAGAAAATTTACGTCAGATTGGTTATACAGTAGAAGAAATTAATCCGTTAGAAATAAATGCTGAAAATTTACAGAAATACGACGCCATTGTTTTGGGAATTAGAGCCTATAATGTGGTAAAAGAATTAAAATTCAAACAAAAATATTTGTTGGAATTTGTAAAAAATGGCGGAAATATGATTGTGCAATACAACACCAATAGAGGTGTAGATGTGGCACCACCATTTCCTTTAAAATTATCGAGAGATAGAGTTACAGACGAATTTGCAGAAGTAAGAATATTAGATAAAAACAACCCCTTACTAAACTTTCCGAATAAAATAACAGAAGAAGATTTTAAAGGTTGGGTACAAGAAAGAGGTTTGTATTTCCCCAATTCTTGGGATGCGAATTTCACCCCAATTTTATCGATGAATGATAAAGGAGAAACATCTAAAAACGGAAGTTTATTAATTGCAAAATACGGAAAAGGAAATTATATATACACAGGTTTAAGTTTCTTTAGAGAATTGCCAGCAGGAGTTTCTGGTGCGTATAAATTGTTTGCGAATATGTTGTCTGTAGGGAAAAAATAGTTTCAAAACTATAGAATTTCAAAGCTTCAAAGTTGCAAAAGGTTTAAATAAAGTTAAAAAGAATTCAATTAGATTATTTACAATTCAACTTTTTAACAATTACACAATATTTATGAAAGAACAAAAATACGTTTGGAAAAAAGTTTACACGCTGGTTTTGGTGGCAAATTTGGTGTATTTAATTGCGTTTTATTTAATTACTAATTATTTTACTGTTTAGTTATGGAAGTAGCAGATAAATTAGCCACAGTAGATTGGATTGTGCTCTCGATAACACTTTTATTTATAGTAACTTATGGAACCTATGTAACGCGAAAAAGTAAAAATGTAACCGATTATATAAAAGGAGGAAGCGACTCAAAATGGTGGACAATCGGTTTATCTGTCATGGCAACACAGGCAAGTGCAATTACCTTTTTATCTACGCCAGGACAAGCGTTTCATAGTGGAATGGGATTCGTGCAATTTTACTTCGGTTTGCCAATTGCAATGATAATAATTTGTGTGGTTTTTATACCTATTTATCACAAATTAAAAGTCTATACAGCCTACGAATTTTTGGAAGGAAGATTCGATTTAAAAACACGAAGTTTGGCGGCGATTTTATTTTTAATTCAGCGTGGTTTGGCAGCAGGAATTACCATTTTTGCACCCGCAATTATTTTAAGTGCGGTTTTAGGTTGGGATTTATTAACATTAAATATTATCATCGGTTTTTTGGTAATTATTTACACAGTTTCTGGAGGAACAAAAGCAGTAAATGTAACACAGAAACAACAAATGATTATCATTTTTTGTGGAATGATCATTGCTTTTTATATGATTATGAGTCAACTTCCTACAGATATTACTTTTGCAAAAGCATTAAAAATTGCTGGTGCAAGTGGCAAAATGGAAGTTTTAGATTTCTCTTTCGATTTGAGTAATCGTTACACAGTTTGGACAGGGATTTTGGGTGGAACTTTTTTAATGTTGTCTTATTTTGGAACAGACCAAAGTCAGGTGCAACGTTATTTATCAGGAAAATCTGTTCGTGAAAGTCAGTTAGGTTTAATTTTTAATGGACTTTTAAAAGTGCCAATGCAGTTCTTTATTTTACTGATTGGTGTCATGGTTTTTGTGTTTTATCAATTTAATCCTTCGCCTTTAAATTTTAATCCTGGTGCAAATGAAGAAGTTGCAAGGTCTAAGTATGCGAATGAATATAAGCAATTACAAGATGAGCATATAGAGATTGAAAACGCTAAAAAAATACTATTTGCTGATGGTTTTCAGGCAGAAGAAAAGCAACAAATTTTAGATTTAAATACGAAAGATTTGGCTTTAAAAGCAAAATCGAAAGTAATTATCGATAAAATTGATGAAGAAAATTCACTAGAAAAAATAGAATCGAATGACAAAGATTATGTGTTTATTCATTTTATTTTAAACAACTTGCCAAGAGGATTAATCGGACTTTTATTAGCGGTTATTTTATCTGCTGCAATGTCTTCAACAGCATCTGAATTAAATGCGTTGGCGAGCACAACTGCCATGGATTTATACAAACGAAATGTGAAGGGAGATAGGAGTGAAGCACATTTTGTAAAAGCATCTAAATGGTTTACATTGGCTTGGGGAATTGTTGCCATTTCTGTGGCTTGTATAGCCAATTTATTTGATAATTTAATTCAGTTAGTAAATATTATTGGATCTATTTTCTATGGAAATGTTCTGGGGATTTTCTTACTCGCATTTTTTATAAAATTTGTAAGAGGAAATGCTGTTTTTATGGCGGCTTTAATTACACAAGCGATTATTATAGCTGTGTACTTTTTAGATTGGTTGCCTTATTTATGGTTAAATTTATTGGGTTGTGCTTTGGTAATGGGAATTGCGATTTTGATTCAGTCTTTTTTACCCAAAAAGCCAAAATTGAAACTAAGTGAAGTTTAATTAAAAATATTTAGGTCTGACAAGTTTTATACTGAAACAAGTACAGCGCAAGAAACCTGTCAGATCTTTAATAACAATAAAAATAATGAAAAAGATTAAATGGGGAATAATAGGTTTAGGAAATATTGCCAACAAATTTGCAGAAGATTTAACGACGATTAACGATGTAGAATTAGTCGCAGTTGCTTCTCGAAGTATGGATAATGCAAACGAATTTGCAAAGAAATTCAATGCGAAAAAAGCTTATAATTCTTATGAAAAATTAGCAAAGGATAAAGAAGTTGAAGCAATTTATATCGCAACTCCACATAGTTTTCATAAAGAACACTCCATACTTTGTTTAGAAAATAAAAAAGCAGTTTTATGTGAAAAACCATTTGCAATGAATTTGCAAGAAGTTGCTGAAATGATTGCAGTTGCCAAAGAAAATAATGTGTTGTTAATGGAAGCTTTGTGGACCTATTTTCTGCCACATTATAAATTTGCTTTAGAATTTTTGCAAAAAGAAAAATTAGGAAAAGTTTTACAATTAGAAGCAGATTTTGGGTTCCATCCAACCTACAATGAAGAGAGCAGGGTTTTTAAGAAAGCAGTTGGTGGAGGAAGTTTGTTAGATATTGGAATTTATCCCATTTTTGCAGCTTTATCTACTTTAGGAACACCAAAAAATATAAAAGCAGATGCTACTTTTTTTGAAAATGGGGTTGATTCCAGTTGTTCTATGATTTTTGAATATGAAAACTCAAAAGCAATTCTAAAAAGTACATTGTTAAAAGAAACAAAAACGGAAGCAATTTTTACTTGCGAAAACGGAAGGTTGATTATAAATAAACAATTTCACACGCCAAGTTCTGTAACGATTATTTCTGAAGAAAAAGAAGAAACCATTCCATTTGAGTGTGAAACAAATGGTTATAATTTCGAAACCGAACATTTTAATCAGCTTTTAAGAGAAGGGAAAAAAGAAAGTAATATTATGACTTTCGAATTTTCTAAAAAATTGATGAAAAATTTAGATGAAGTGAGAGGTATTATTGGTTTAGAATATTAATGTTTGGTAGTCTTAACTTCTGCTTTTTATTAAAAATTTTAATAATATTATTTCCTATTTAAAAAATCTTGATACGCATTTTGCGAAATAGCTTTCCCCAAAGAATCCAGTTGAGAAGCTTCTTTTCCATTTTCCAAGATAGCTTTATTGCTTGTAAAATCGTACACAAATACACCGTTTTTAGTGTAAGTTCCAAAGCCGTTATTAAAGATATAATGTGCATATTGTTTGCTGGAATTGTTAAAAATATTTTTACTAAAACTAAAATCAGCCTTGTTTCCATTTAACAAATCTAACAAGGTAAAAGGCAAATCTATTTGCGAAGAAATATTATTTATTTCAATTCCTTTTTGTTGTAAAGCACCACCCAGCCATAGCATTGGAATTTTAAATTTTTTAGGAGAATTAAAAATACCTTCGTGTTTTGGATAGCGATGTCCATGATCTGCAATAATTATAATCAAGGTATTTTTATACCAAGGTTGTTGTTTTGCATTTTCTATAAAATTTCCAATAACTTGGTCTGTATATGCGTGTGCGCTTCTAAATTTATTTTCGTCTGTATCTTTTCCGAATTTGTAATCGCCAATAATCTCATAAGGTTCGTGACTCGTAAGTGTTAAAGCAATTTTAAAAAAAGGTTCTTTTTGTTGGCCTTTTAGATCATCAGCAAAACGTTTCATGAAAATATGGTCGTGAGCACCCCATTTCGAGTTCCAATCTTTTTTATCGAAATCGTCTCCATCTACAAAATGTGTAATTCCAGAATTTCTTAAATAGGTATTCATATTTCCGAAATTTAAATCTCCACCATAATAAAAGGAAGTTTTATAGCCCAAATCAATCATTTTTTTAGGTAACATTGGTAAACTCCTTGTTTTATTTGGCATTTTCATAATGCTTTTTGTAGGTTGTGGGTAATAACCACTTAAAATAGCAGGAATTCCTTTGTCTGTTCTATCTCCATTTGCATAGAAATTTGTAAATAAAATTCCTTCTTTAGAAAGCCGGTTCAAATTTTCGGTAACATTTGGTTCTCCACCCAAGGAACCTACAACTTTGGCAGTTAAACTTTCCCAAACAATTAAAATAACGTTTGGTTTTGTGGTGTTTAAAATACTGTTTTTTGTTGCAGTTAAAAGAGAATTCCTTCTTTTTGAAATGATATTTTTTGCAATATCGTTATTAAAATATTTATAAGGGTTTCCAGTATCTGAGTTGTCTAAAAATGCGTTAAAAAAGTTCCAAATAAAATTATTTGCAGCGTGATTTGCGAACATTTTATCAGAAAAATAAACATTGCTTTGGTTTATTGGAATTATTTGTAAGCCACCTCTTAAAGGAATAATTAGAGCTCCAGTTATTATTAAAAACAAAGGTATTTGCAACCAACTTCCTTTGTTTATGTTTTTTATTTTTAAGTGAATGTTTTTTTGAAACCATTTGATAAAAATGAAAGAAAAGACAATTAAAAATAAGGTTCCTAAAATTATTTGAAAACTAGAAACCGAAGCTAACATAACTTCTGGAGTATTTAAATATGTAAAGAAAGAAGTGTCTAAACGAACTCCCCAAGCTTCATACAAACCAACATCTAATAATAGAAAAATAGTAATTAAAACAATTAAAATATACGAGTACCATTTTATAATTTTCTCGATAATTTTAGTTCGAAAAAATAGTGTAAAAATAATTAGCAAAAAAGGAATGATACTTAAATAGGAGGTAAAAGAACAATCTAAACGTAAACCATAAATAAATGTTTTAAGAATTGTTACAAAGTCTAACTCTTTGGTTTTATCAAAATTAAAAAGTAAAAAAAATAAACGCGCAAATACAAAATAACCTACCCATAGAAAAAAGTAAGTAATGTTTAATAGAAGTCTGTCTTTTATACTTTTCATAAATAAAATAGAAGAAATTTAAGGATTATTCAGTTACTTTTAAGCGAGCTTTTGCAGTTACAGAAACATCGGAATAATCTTTGTTTAAATATTTTAAATATCCTGTAATAGCAATCATAGCAGCATTGTCTGTTGTATATTCTAATTTTGGGATGTAAGTTGTCCATCCAAAGTGCTTTTCTGCTAATTGTAAACGTTTTCTAATTTCAGAATTAGCAGAAACACCACCAGCAATAGCAATATGTTTAATTCCTGTTTTTTTAACTGCATTTTTTAATTTTTCCATTAAAATTTCTACGATTGTATATTGTATGGAAGCACAAATATCATCTAAATTTTCTTCAATAAAATTAGGATTTATTCGCTGTTGTTTTTGAATAAAATATAAAATACCTGTTTTTAACCCACTAAAACTAAAATCTAAATCGCCTACTTTTGGTTTTGTAA
Source organism: Polaribacter cellanae (assembly GCF_017569185.1). Classification (NCBI taxonomy): domain Bacteria; kingdom Pseudomonadati; phylum Bacteroidota; class Flavobacteriia; order Flavobacteriales; family Flavobacteriaceae; genus Polaribacter; species Polaribacter cellanae. Next base: position 4,059,296 of record NZ_CP071869.1, read on the forward strand.
ACGGAAATGCTTTTGGGTTTCCTAGTTGCGCATGTTTATCAATTAAAGGGCCTCCAGGATAAGGTAAACCTAAGATTTTTGCAGATTTATCGAAGGCTTCTCCAACAGCATCGTCTATTGTTTCTCCTAAAATTTTCATTTCAAAATAATTAGAAATTTTTACGATTTGAGTATGTCCACCACTAATTGTTAAGCAAATAAAAGGAAAAGGAGGCGTTTTATTTTCATTATCATTTATAAAATGCGCTAAAATATGTGCTTGCATGTGGTTTACATTAATCAATGGAATTTCTAAGCCCAAAGCCAAGGATTTTGCAAAAGAAGTTCCCACCAATAAAGATCCCATTAAACCAGGACCTCTTGTAAATGCAATTGCAGATAATTTTTCTTTTGTAATATTCGCTTTTTCTATGGCTTGTTGCACTACAGGAACAATATTTTGTTGATGTGCTCTGGAAGCCAATTCTGGTACAACACCACCATATTTAGAGTGTACTTCTTGGTTTGCTACTACATTGCTTAAAACTTTAGCATCGCAAATTACAGAGGCACTTGTATCGTCGCAAGAAGATTCGATACCTAAAATGTAGGCAGGTTTTTTCATGAAAAAAATATTAAATCACAAAATTAAGTATTATTTTTGGTTGAGGTTGCTTTTTTAAGATTAGAAACTAAATTCTTTGTTAAATTTGCACGTTCTTTGTAAGAATTGGCAATATTTTTGATTGTCTATCATTTCATATATATTGTAATTCTTTTTAAAATAAATTGTTATTAAACGAGCTGCGAAAAAAATACTAAAATGGTTAGGGTACATTGTACTCTTTTTGTTGTTGGTTAGTGTTTTTTTATCCACCTCTTTCGTGCAAACGAAATTAGGAGAATATGCAACCAACCGAATTAACGACGATTTTGGAACCAATTTAACCATTGGAAAAATAAACTTGTCTTTTTTAGGAAGCGTAGAGCTTAAAGATGTAAAAATTAAAGACCATCATAAAGACACTTTAATTTTTGTAAATAGTTTAAGTACTTCTGTTTTAAATGCCAAAAAAGTACTAAATAGCGAAGTTTTATTAGGCGATATTACCATAGATGGCGCACATTATTATATGAAAACCTATAAAGGGGAAAAAGATGATAATATGGCTGTTTTTATGGATAGTTTTAAAAGCAATAAGCCAAAAGATTCTCTTATTGCTCCATTTATTTTAAAAACAGCGAATGTTTATATAAATAATTTAGATTTTAAACTAATTAATTTAAATAAAAAAGATTCCTTGGTTTTTTCAGCATCAAAAACAGGAGGAAATTTACAAAACCTATCTATTGTTGGTCCTAATTTTTCTACCAATACAAGAGGTTTGTATTTTGTTACCAATTTAGGGTTAGAAGTTACCAATTTAACAACCAATTATACATTTACAAAAACTGCGATGAAATTTGCTAATACTACTTTGCAAACCAAAAATTCAAATATTTATGGAGATATTCTTTTCAGCTATAAAAGAGAAGACTTAACTAGTTTTACAGATAAAGTAAAAATAAATGCAAATTTTAAAAAAAGCGATTTAAGAGTTTTCGATTTAAAGAAATTCTACAACGAAGTAAGTGGAAACGATTTAATTACTTTTAAAACAAATATGGTTGGAACGTTAAATAATTTTGAATTGAAAAATTTAAAATTAGCCACCCAAAAAGGTATCCGCGTTTATGGAGATTTGTCTTTTGTAAACGCTGTAAATGTAGAAAGGGGCTTCGTTTTCGAAGGGGATTTAAACAATTTAACAGGAACTTATAGAAAATTAAAAAATATAATGCCCAACGTTTTGGGAAAAAACATTCCAACAGAATTCGATAAGTTTGGTCGTTTTGTAGCCAGAGGAAAAGTAAGGGTAACACCCACTCAAATGACAGCTACTGTTACTATGAGCTCTCAAATAGGTGGTGTTGTAACCGATTTAGAAATCGATAATTTAGATGCAATAGATACTGCAGGTTATGCTGGGAGTTTGCAGTTATTGGGTTTCGATATGGGAAAGTTTTTAAACGACCCGTTGTTTGGTAAAGTTTCTTTGGAAGGAGATGTTAATGGAAATGGATTTAAATTATCGAATATCGATACTCGATTTATTGGTAAAATTTCTGAATTTAATTTTAAAGATTATACCTATAAAAATATTACAGCCAATGGTCAATATCAAAATAATAAATTTGATGGCGACTTGTTAATTAATGATGAAAACTTTAAAATGGACTTTAAAGGTTTGGCAGATTTGTCTTCGGAAGTGCATAAGTTCGACTTTAAATCGAACATTATGTATCTAAATTTAAAACAAACAAATCTTTTTACAAGAGATAGTATTTCTGTTGTAAAAGGAAACATAACTTTAGATATCGAAGGAAACGATTTAGATGATATTGTTGGAAAAGCAACCTTTAGAAACGTGCTTTACACCAACGAAAAGAAAGAATATACATTTAAAGAATTCGACGTTACCTCTTCTTTAAAAGACAGCATAAAAACCATTGAAGTAGTTTCCGAGGACATTGCAAGTGGATCTATTTCAGGAAAATTTTCTTTTGAAGAGTTACCAAAAGTGGCGCAAAATGCCTTGGGTAGTATTTATACGAATTACAATCCATATTCTGTTACTCCAAAACAATATTTAGATTTTGATTTTACGATTTTTAATAAGATTGTAAATGTATTTTTTCCATCGATTTCTATTGACGATAACACCAAATTAAAAGGAAAAATAAATTCTGATAAAAATCTTTTTAAATTGACGGTTTCTTCACCAAGAATCGATGCTTATGGTAATGAAGTAAAAGAAATTTTACTGAGAACAGACAATCAAAACCCGCTTTACAATACACATTTAACAGCCTCAGAAGTAAATACACCCTATTATAATGTTTCTAAACTAAATTTATTAAATAGAACCGAAAATGATACCTTGTATTTTAAATCAGTTTTTAAAGGTGGAGACAAGAAAAATGAAGACTTTAATCTCGATTTTTTCTACACATTTAATCCAGAAGGAAAATCGGTGGTTGGTTTTGAAGAATCTTCATTTATTTATAAAGAAAATACATGGAATATCAATCCAGATAAACAAAATACAGATAAAATTACATTCGATTTAAAAAAGGGTGAGTTTAATTTTAGTCAATTTAAATTAGTTTCAGGAGAACAAAAAATAGAATTTACTGGAAGTCTAAAAGGAACTGAAGAAAAAATATTACTAGCAGATTTTACAAAAGTAAATTTAGAAAGTTTTCTCCCCAAAATCGATAGTTTAGCTTTAAAAGGAACACTCTCTGGAAATTTAGATTTTGTTCAAAAAGATGGAGAGTACAACCCAGAAGCAACATTAATAGTTAAAGATTTTCAGGTAAATAGTTTTAAACAAGGAAATTTATCTATTAATGTACAAGGAGATAATTCTTACGAGAAGTACAACGTAAATTTATCCATAGAAAATAAAGATGTAAAAAGTATTGCAGCAACAGGTTCCTTAGATTTTTCTTTAGAAAGGCCTATTGTAGATCTAAACGTTTATTTAGAAGAATTTAAGCTAGAAGCATTTAGTCCATTAGGGCAAAATGTTTTATCTTCTTTAAGAGGAAGTGCTACTGGAGATTTTACATTAAGAGGTTTTTTAAGCAACCCAGATATGGATGGAAGTTTAACGCTTAAAAATGCAGGGTTAAAATTTCCTTATTTAAATGTAGATTACGATTTCGAGGGCGAATCTATCATTAATTTAATGCAACAATCTTTTATTTTAGAAGACTTTAAATTGTTAGACACCAAACATAAAACGAAAGGAATTTTTAAAGGAAGTATTTCTCATTTTAACTTTAAACAATGGTTTTTAGATTTAAAAATAGAAAGCGATAACCTGTTAGTTTTAGATACTAAAAACAAAGAAGAAGCCTTGTATTATGGAAGTGCTTATATAGATGGTTCTGCAAGTATTACAGGTTTAACAGACAGGCTTACAATAGATGTAAATGCAAAAACAAAGGCAGGAACTCTTTTTGTAGTTCCTTTAAAAGACGTAGAAACTGTAGATAGTTATAATTTAATTCACTTTAAAACAAAGGAAATTAAAGCAAAAGATCGCCAAAAACAAATTGCTTTAGAAGCTTTAAAAGGATTGGAATTAAACATCGATTTAGAAGTTACCAAAGATGCAGTTGCACAAATAGTTATAGACGAGGTTTATGGAAGTCAGTTAAAAGGAAGAGGTTCAGGAAATTTACGTATAGAAATAGACACTAGAGGAAAATTTAATATGTTTGGAGACTATTTGGTAAATAGTGGAGTGTACGATTTTAAATACGGAGGAATTGTAAACAAGCCATTTGCAATCCAAAAAGGAGGAACCGTTTCTTGGAATGGAAACCCTGCAGATGCAAATTTAGATGTTACTGCGATTTACAAAGCAAAAGCAAATCCAGGCGTTTTATTGGAGAATTTTAATTCGAATAGAAATATCGAAGTAGATTTGGTGGCTAAAATTACAGGAGGTTTATTCAATTCTAAACAAGAATTAGACATTCAACTAAGCAATGTAGATCCAACAATTGCCAACGAGTTAGAATTTATTTTAAATGATAATAATGTAAACGAGAAAACAACACAGTTTATCTCTTTACTAGCGTTTGGTAATTTTACAAATCCAGACAAGCTAAATTTCGATGCAAATGCAACGATTACAAATACAGCTTCAAGCGCAATTGCAGCAGCTTTTTCAAGTTTGTTAAATAGTCCAAATAGTAAATTTCAATTAGGTGTAGATTATCAACAGGGGCAATCAAATAGTGGTGTAGAACGTTTAAATATCGATAATCAAGTAGATTTATCCGTAAGCACAAAAGTTAGCGATCGAGTTATTATTAATGGAAAAGTAGGAGTTCCAGTGGGTACAAAAACACAGTCGAGTGTTATTGGAGAAGTAAAAGTAGAAATTTTATTAAACGAAGAAGGTAATTTTAGAGGCGTAATTTTTAATCGTCAGAACGAAATTCAATATACAATCGAAGATCAAGGGTATACACAAGGAGTTGGACTTTCTTATCAGGTTAATTTTAATACCCTATCTGAGTTGTTACAGAAGTTAAATTGGAAAAAGAAAAAAGTAAAGCCTAAAAAGAAAGATATAGCAAAAGATTCTCTTCAAAAAGTTAACAAAGACTTAATAAACTTTGAAGGAAATTAACTTCCTTTTTCCTTAATTTTATAACATGTTTTTTAGGAAAACAAGAGTATTTATAATTATATAAAGTACTCTTTTTAATATAAATTAATTTGTAAATAACCTATATAAAAAACGTTTAACTTTTTTAAATTATGCTTCTTAAAAAGCATATATAAATAAAGGAAAAAGCCTAAAACGATTTCGTAGTTTTTTTATTTTAAATGCCTAAAAAGCAGTAATTTTACGATATATAATTATGAAGAAAATAAAAAAAATAGCAGTTATGACTTCTGGGGGAGATGCTCCTGGAATGAATGCAGCAATTAGGTCTGTAGTTAGAGCATGTGCTTATTACAGAGTTAGTTGTGTTGGAATATATAGAGGTTATGAAGGTCTTATCGAAGGCGATTTTATTGAGTTAACAGCAAGAAGTGTTAACAATATTATCAATAAAGGAGGTACCATTTTAAAATCTGCAAGATCACAAGAATTTAGAACCAAAGAAGGTAGAGCCAAAGCTTACGAGCATTTAAAAGAAAATGATATCGAAGGAATGGTTGTAATTGGTGGAGATGGATCTTTTACAGGAGCAGTAATCTTTAACGAAGAATATAAATTTCCAGTAATTGGAATTCCTGGAACTATCGATAACGATATTTTTGGAACGACGCATACTTTAGGGTACGATACTGCATTAAATACAGCTGTAGAAGCAATAGATAAAATTAGAGATACAGCATCTTCGCACAATAGATTATTTTTTGTAGAGGTAATGGGAAGAGATGCTGGTTTTATTGCCTTAAATGCAGGAGTTGGAGCAGGAGCAGAAGAAATTTTAATTCCTGAAGAAGATTTAGGATTAGATAGAATGTTAGAATCTTTAAAAAAGAGTAGAAGAACAGGGAAATCTTCTAGTATTGTAGTGGTTGCAGAAGGAGATAAATCTGGGAAAAATGTGTACGAATTAGCAAAATATGTAGAAGAAAACTTACCAGAATACGATGTTAGAGTTTCTGTTTTAGGACATATGCAAAGAGGAGGTTCTCCATCTTGTTTCGATAGAGTTTTAGCAAGTAGATTAGGGGTTAAGTCTGTAGAATTATTATTAGATGGGAAAACAAACTTAATGGTAGGTTTAAAAAATAACGAAGTAATAAGTACAAGTATTGCAGAAGCAATCAAAGGAGGTCACTCAATAAATCAGGAACTTTTAAGAGTTTCAGATATTATGACCACATAATATTAATTAGTAATTAAAGAGTAAAAAAATGATAAAAGTAGGAATTAACGGATTTGGTAGAATTGGAAGATTAGCATTTAGATCTACAGTAAATAGACCCAACGTACAAGTAGTAGCAATTAACGATTTATTAGATGTAGATTATTTAGCATATATGTTAAAATATGATTCAGTTCATGGTAAATTCGATGGAACTGTTGACGTAAAAGATGGTAAGTTAGTTGTTAATGGAAACGAAATTAGAATTACAGCAGAAAGAGATCCAGCAAACTTAAAATGGAATGAAGTGGATGTAGATTATGTAATTGAATCTACCGGTTTTTTCTTAACAGAAGAAACTGCAGGAAAACATTTACAAGCAGGAGCTAAAAAAGTAGTTTTATCTGCACCTTCTAAAGATCATACTCCAATGTTTGTAATGGGTGTAAATAATACTGAATTAAAAGCAGATCAAAAGATTTTTTCTAATGCATCTTGTACTACAAACTGCTTAGCACCAATTACAAAGGTTTTAAACGATAACTTTGGTATTGTTGAAGGGTTAATGACAACTGTACATGCTGCAACAGCAACTCAAAAAACTGTAGATGGTCCCTCTATGAAAGATTGGAGAGGTGGGCGTTCTGCAATTGGAAATGTAATACCTTCTTCAACAGGAGCTGCAAAAGCAGTTGGTAAAGTAATTCCTGCAATGAATGGTAAATTAACAGGTATGGCTTTTAGAATTCCTACAATGGATGTTTCTGTAGTAGATTTAACTGTAAAATTAGAAAAAGCAGCTTCTTACGACGAAATTTGTGCTGCAATGAAAGCTGCATCAGAAAGTGGACCAATGAAAGGTGTTTTAGGATATACTGAAGATATGGTTGTTTCTCAAGATTTTGTTGGAGATACTCGTACCTCTATCTTCGATGCAAAAGCAGGAATTGCATTAAACGATAACTTTGTAAAAGTTGTTTCTTGGTATGATAACGAAATAGGATACTCAACAAAAATCGTAGATTTAATTGAATATGCAGATACTTTATAGTATTTAAAAATATACTATAAGTAAAAAAACCTGGTAGATTTATTTCTATCAGGTTTTTTTATTTTTGAATACTGAATACTGAATACTGAATACTAAATATTACTTCACAGCAATTACACTAATTTCTACGTTTACAAACTTAGGTAAATTGGCAACTTCTACAGTTTCTCTTGCAGGTGCAGTTTCATTATCGAAATACTCTCCGTAAACTGTATTTATTTCAGCAAAATTATTCATATCAGAAATAAAAATAGAGGCTTTAATAACATTTTCGAAAGACATTTTTGCAGCAGCTAAAACTTCTTTTAAATTTTCCATTACTTGCTTTGTTTCCAAAGCTATACTGTCTAAAACCAATTCTCCAGAATTAGGGTTTATAGCTATTTGTCCAGACGTATACAAAGTGTTTCCAGTTAATACAGCTTGGTTATATGGTCCAATTGGAGCAGGTGCATGTTTGGTGGTAATTATTTTTTTCATGGTTTTTATATTATTTCTCGCAAAATTGCAGATATGCGAAGTTATTAATTTTTAAAATAATTTAGAATAAAATCTAATTGATCTGTATAGCAGTAAATAGCAAATGAAAGCAGTAAAAAACCAAAAATTAAAAAATAATAAAAATTATAATTTCTTCCTTCGTTGTTTTCTAATATAATTTCGACGTCTTGGTTTTCTTTATTTAAATAAATTATACTCGTATTAAATGGAGGGTTTCTCTTAGGGTTTTTTGTGGTTGAAAATTCTAATTCTCTTTCTATCTCATGTCCATTTTTATCTATAAACTTTACAGTGTAATAATATTTAACTTGAGAATGATTTATATTAAAACCATCTGTTTCTGGATCACTATCATATTCATCATCATTTCTAACTTCTCTAATAGATGTAACTAAAGCCTGTTTTCTAATACCAATCTTTTTTAAAACAACTATTTTATCAAGCGATTTTATAGCAGTATAAACGATAATAAAAACCCAATATTGTTAAAATAATAAACGAAATATTATTCGTCTTAAAACAATCTTCTATCTGGTGGTTTATTTTTATCCCATTTTAAATCTGCTAAAACAGAAGATTTTACACCAATAAAAAAGGTATAAGAAGAATTTGTACCGAAAGGAACCCAGTTAAAATTGAATTGCCAACTATCTAAATCTCTTGTAAAATTAAATCTAGAAAATGTAAATGCGCCACCTTTAAAATCGTAACCAGAAGAATAACCAACTTTCCATTTTGGAGATAACTCTAAATTACCACTAAAAATTAAACTCTGTACTCCTATTTTTCCTCCATCAATGCCATTATTATTGTAATTTGTAGAATAGGCTAAATTAATGGACCAAGGAATATCTGCATTGTAAAGTTCTGCTTTTTTATCTTTATTATTAGAGTTCGATTTGTTAGAGGACCCAAAACGATTTGTTTGGTCTATATCACCTCCTATAATATCTGGAGGGTTGTTCCCAGAATTGGTGTTTGTTTTATTCTTATCATCTTCTTTGTCTTTTTTAAAATCGGCGCTAGAAATAGAGTAGTTTGCTGTTAAACTCGCATTTGTTAGTCTTGGAAATCCAGAGTTAAATTCATCGATATTTATAATAGAGCCATTAACTTTAATCACTTTATAAGGGTCTAAAGAGCCACTTAAATTAACAGCTAATTTATCTTTAAAGAAGCGGGTTCCTGCAGAAAAACTAATATTAGACCATCGCAAACTATCTGCAGCAATGTTATAGGAAGTGTTAAAATTTAAATTGTTTAAAAGTGTTATTTTTTTATCTTCTTCGTCACTATCTGGGTCATCTGATGCGACTTTGGCTTCCAAAACATTGTTTACAGAAATTCCAATAGAATTACTTAATCCTGTAGATGGAGCTTTGTATAAACTATTATCGAAAATAGTGTACTGTTCAAAATCTAAAGGGTCTGCACTTTTGCGAACTTGTTTTACATATTGGCTACCAAAATCTGGCCTGTAAGAATAAGAAATAGAGGGTCTAAGAGTGTGTCTAATCGTTTTTAATTTTCCTCTTTTAAAATTAAATGTACCATAAATGTTTGTAGATAAACTAACTCCTAAATTATAGGTTCTAAAAGACTTAAAACCAACTAAAGAATCGGTTCTAACTTCTGCACGAATAGGGTCGTATTCTTTTTCGATATAATTAAAATTCCAAGATTCTTCGTAATTTGCGCTTGGCGAAATTGTAAAATATTTAAAAGCTTTTAAGTTGGTGTTGGTTCCTGTTCTATGTCGCATTCCAGACTTAGCAGTTTTAAACATCTTAGCAGTTAAAAAATTATCTTCTGTTGTATTTATTAAATACTGGGCTTGCATTGTATAGTTGAAACCCATTTTTTGAATTGGGTTTTTCTTTACACCATCTTTACCTGCAAATGGGTAAATTCGGTTCATATTCAACGTTAACGAAGGCAAAGTCATTGTAATTCTTTTTGTATTCGTATTTTGTTGGTGTGTTGCAGTAACATTCATATTAAAAGGTGTTCCAACAAAAGTTTTACTATAATTTACAGACGAGTTAAAAGAGTTGTTTTGTGATTGAGAAATATTAGATTGGTTTAAAGACTGCCTAAAAAAACGACTACTTCCTAAATTAACAGAAGCTGTAAATCTAGAATTAGGACTTGCTTTAGAATCTTGATTGTGAGACCAACGTAAGTTAAAATTATTAGATTTAGAGAAATTTTTAAAACCACGAATTCCATTAATTATATTTTCGTAGTTAAAGCTAAAAGAGCCATTAAAACGATATCTTTTATTATAGTTAGAGTTGGCTCGAAAACCCCAAGTTCCATTAGAATAAGCGTCTCCAGTAATTGCAAGATCTATATAATCGCTAATGGCAAAATAATAACCACCATTTTGGAAACCAATTCCTCTGCTAGTACTACCAGTATCGAAAGCAGGAATTAAAAAACCAGAAACACTTGTTTTTGATAATGGAAAATAAGCAAAAGGTAAAACTATTGGAGTTGGTATATCTGCTAAAACCAAATTACTAGTGCCTACAATAATTTTTTTTCCAGGGACTAACTTTGCTTTGTTTGTTGCAATATAGTAATCTGGTTTTTCTTTATCTGAAGTTGTAAAGCGAATTTTTCGAATATAAATTGTCGAGTCATTTACTCTTTTGGTTTTCTCTCCATAAGTAAACATTTCACCTTGCTTAGTTTTTAAACCATAAATTAAAGCTCTTTTGGTTTTAAAATTATATACAATAGAATCTTGTTCGGTTTCTTCGTTACCTTGTTTAAATATAGGACGTTGTACATACCCTGTACTGTCTTTTATTCCTTTGGCAAAAAGTGTGTTTTTTTTATAATCTACAATTATAATTCCTGCTTTTAAATCTATATTTGTATAGGTAATATTTGCTTCATTATATAAAGTAACCGTTTTATTTTTAGCATCTTGTATTGTATAATCTGTAGCAACATGCGTTATAATGTCTTCTATGCTTTCTTTCGGTTTTATAGTATCTAAAGAAGTCGTATCCTTTTTTTTACGTAAAAGAGTGTCCTTTTTTAAATTTGGAATGCTATCTTTTTTAAGTGGAGCAATCGTATCTCTTTTTCCAAGAGGAACAACTGTTTTTTTAGTTGGTTTTATATCTTGAGAAAACCCTAGCTTTATAAAAAAGAAGCAACAAAATAAAAGTATGTATGATAGGTTTGTTTGCAATGCTTTAAATACTATTTTTGTATGCGAGTAAAAATATGGCTCAATAATTGAAGTTCCAAATTAATAAACGCCAAAATTAGTTAAATTTTATTGATGCAATCCCAACAAAAACACAAAAAAATAAATAAAAAGAAAAATCTTTTTCTTTTATTCCTTCTACTCTTTTTTTTAAGTGGTATAAATATACTTGTAGCACAAAAAAAATATACAGTGGTTTTAGATGCTGGTCATGGAGGAAAAGACCCTGGCAATTTAGGAAATGGTTATAAAGAAAAAAATATTGCACTAAAAGTTGCTTTACTAGTAGGTAAAAAACTAAAAAGAAAAAAAGATGTAAAAGTAATTTTTACCCGAGATAAAGATGTTTTTATAGATTTATGGAAAAGAGGAGACATTGCAAATAATTCTAAAGCAGATTTGTTTGTGTCTATTCATTGCGATTCACACACTTCTAACGCATATGGAGCAGGAACTTTTGTATTAGGGTTAAGAGGAAATAAAAAAAACTTAGAAATTGCCAAGCGAGAAAATGCAGTAATTTTATTAGAAGATAATTTTAAAGAGCGTTATAAAGGTTTCGACCCCAATTCAGCAGAATCTGTAATTGGTTTATCTTTGCTTCAAGAAGAAAATTTAGACAAGAGTTTGGCTTTGGCGAGTATTATTCAGAATAATTTTTCATTAAAGTTAAAGAGAAACGATCGAAAAGTAAAACAAGATAATTTTCAAGTTTTAAGAGAAACGATTATGCCAAGTGTTTTAGTAGAGTTAGGTTTTCTTACGAATAAGAGAGAAGGGCGCTATTTAAATTCTAGAAAAGGACAAACACAAATGGCAAACGCTATTGCAGATGCGATTTACAGTTATATAAATAACCTTAAATTAAATACGGTTATAGAAGAGGTAACAAATAATAAGTTTAAGAGTGAAATAGAATACAAAATTCAAATCGCATCAGGAAAAAATAAAATTGCAGAAAAATCCTACAATTTTAAAGGTCTAAAAAGTGTAGAGAGAGTAAAAATTGGATCTTTTTATAAATATTATTATGGAAATACAAATTCTTATAATTTGGTAAAAAAATCTTTAAAGAAAGCAAAATCAAAAGGATACAAAACAGCATTTATTGTGGCTTTTAAAGATGGAGAGAAAATACCAGTTAAAGAAGCCGTAAAAATGAAGTAGGATTGAGTATTACTCGCAAAAATTAACTAATATTGTGTAAGATATAGAATAAAATGACAAAAGAAATAAAAATAGGAATCGTAGCAATTGTAATTATTGCATGTTCAATTTGGGGGTTCAATTTTCTGAAAGGAAAAAATTTATTAGATTCTGGAACCCGAATGTTTAAGGTAGAGTATGCTAAAATCGGGGGACTTACAAGATCCAGTTCAGTAACTATTAACGGATTAAAAGTTGGTAAAGTAGATAAAATAGAATTTGATACTTCTAAAGAAAGAAGAGGTTATTTAATTGTAACATTTATTGTAGAAAACGATTTTCAATTCTCTAAAAATAGTGTTGTAAGAATATATTCTCCAAGTCCATTAGGAGGCTCTAACTTAGCAATTGTGCCAGATTACGAAGGAGAAATGGCAGTTTCTGGAGATTTGTTACAAGGAGAAATGGAAGAAAGTTTATTTACTTCTATTGGAGAACGCTTAAACCCATTACAACAAAAAATAGAAAAAGTAATTGTAAGAGCAGATACTTTATTTAGTGGAATTAATAAAGTTTTAAATGACAAAACAATTGATGGAATTAACAGTTCCGTTTCTAATTTAGCAGCAACAATTAGCGACATTAGAAAAACGGTAAAAGCGGTAAACTCTATGGTTGTAGATAATCAAGAAAACCTAAAAGTTACACTTACAAATACAAAAAAAATTACTGGTAATTTAAGTAGATTATCAGACAGTTTAACGACGGTTAATATCAATCAAATAGTTAAAAAAGCAGAAAATGCTGTAGATAATTTTAACAAATTGTCTAAGAAAATGAACTCTGGAGATGGGTCTATAGCCAAGTTAATCAACGATAAAAAAATGTACGATAATTTAGAAGCAGCAACTAAAGAATTAGAAGAGTTGTTAAGAGATATTAAGCTAAATCCAAAAAGATATGTACATTTCTCTATTTTTGGAAAAAGTCCTGGTCCTTACCAAAAAGTAGAAAAAGTAAAAGAATAATTTAACCAACCTTACATATGCAATACCTACCAAACATACTTTTTGCCATTGCTTTAATTGCTGGTATCGGTTTTTTTGTGATAAATATTCGCAAACTAACTAGAAACATTAAACTAGGAAAAGATATCAACAGAACAGATAATAAATCCGAGCGTTGGAAAAATATGATAAGAATTGCTTTGGGGCAATCTAAAATGGTACGAAGACCATTTTCTGGTTTCCTACATGTAATAGTGTACGTTGGTTTTATTATTATAAATATAGAAGTTTTAGAAATTATTGTAGATGGTCTTTTAGGAACTCACAGGGTTTTTAAAGGGTTTTTAGGCGATGCTTTTTATGGTTTTTTAATTGGAACTTTCGAAATATTAGCAGCCTTAGTGTTTGTTGCGGTTATTTTATTTTGGACGCGTAGAAATGTGGCAAATATCAAACGTTTTTTAAGCAGAGAAATGAAAGGTTGGCCAAAGAACGATGGAAATTTTATTCTATACTTCGAAATGGTTTTAATGACACTTTTCTTAATAATGAATGCTGCAGATCCAGCATTTCAACAAGCAGGAATTGGAAATCCAATAAGTAAGTTTATTGTACCTTTATTCGATGGTTTTTCTACAGAAACTGTTCATACAATAGAAAGAACAGCTTGGTGGATTCATATTTTAGGAATTTTGGTTTTCTTAAACTATTTATATTATTCGAAACATTTACACATTCTTCTAGCGTTTCCAAATACATTTTTTGCCAACTTAAAGCCAAAAGGACAGTTTAATAATTTAGCATCTGTTACCAACGAAGTAAAATTAATGATGGATCCAGATGCAGATCCGTATGCAACTCCAGCACAAGGAGAAGAGGATGTAGTTCCAGAAAAATTTGGCGCATCTGAAGTTACCGATTTAAATTGGGTTCAATTACTAAACGCATACACCTGTACAGAATGTGGACGATGCACCTCTGCTTGTCCTGCAAACTTAACTGGTAAAAAATTATCTCCTCGTAAAATTATGATGGATACCAGAGATCGTTTGGAAGAAGTAGGTAGAAATATCGATGCAAATGGAGGTGCTTTTAAAGACGATGGAAAGCAATTATTAAACGATTACATAAAACCAGAAGAACTGTGGGCATGCACAAGTTGTAATGCTTGTGTAGAAGAGTGCCCAGTAAATATAGATCCACTTTCTATAATTATAGATATGAGAAGATATTTAGTTATGGAAGAAAGTGCAGCACCACAAGAATTAAATGCTATGATGACGAATATAGAAAACAATGGTGCTCCTTGGCAATACAATCAACAAGATCGATTGAATTGGGCTAAGGAAAAGTAAAATTAGTAGGCAGTCTTCAATGGGCAGTAATCAGTCAGCTACTAACTGCCAACTGAAGACTGAGAACTGAAGACTGAGAACTGAGGACTAAAATAAAAATTATAAAAGATGATCGTACCAACAATGGCAGAAATGATGGCTCAAGGCAAACAACCAGAAGTATTGTTTTGGGTTGGAGCAGCAGGAAGTTATGATGATAGAGCAAAGAAAATATCAAGAGCATTCGTAAAAATATTACACGCAGCAAACGTAAATTTTGCAGTTTTAGGTACTGAAGAATCTTCTACAGGAGATGCCGCAAAAAGAGCAGGAAACGAGTTTTTGTTTCAAATGCAAGCAATAATGAATATTGAAGTTTTAAATGCTTACGAAGTAAAGAAAATAGTTACTTGCGATCCACATTCCTTCAATACTTTAAAAAATGAATATCCAGAATTAGGTGGAAAATACGAAGTTTTTCACCATACACAATTTATTCAAAATTTAATTGCTGAAAGACGATTAAAAATAGACGAAAATACTTTACAAGGAAAAAGAGTTACGTTTCACGACCCATGTTATTTAGGAAGAGCAAACGAAGTGTACGAATCTCCACGAGATTTAATTCGCAGGTTAGGCGTAAACTTAACAGAGATGAAACGTAGCAAAAGAACTGCATTATGTTGTGGAGCAGGAGGAGCGCAAATGTTTAAAGATGCAGAAGCTGGAGATAAAGAAGTAAATGTTTTAAGAACAGAAGACGCTTTAGAAACCAAACCAGAAATTATAGCAACAGGTTGCCCTTATTGTAACACAATGATGACTGATGGAATAAAATTCAAGGAAAAAGAAACAGAAGTTAAAGTAAAAGACATTGCAGAATTAATTGCAGAAGCTAATAATTTATAATTATGAGAAAAATTTTCTTATTTATTTTCACACTATCCATATTTGTAATACCTAATACAATTACAGCGCAAGAAAAGTATGTAGAGTATTTAAATGTAATAGCAACTAATTTGTCTGATATTTATATAAAATCTAACGAAAGTTTATTCTTTACAGTTCAAATAGCGGCATTTACAAATAAAAATAGCGATTTAGAAAAAATTAAGAATATTGTTATAATAAGAGAAAAAGATAATTTATTAAAATATAGATTAGGAGAATTTCCTACCTATAAAGAAGCTACAGAATACAAAAGAATTGTTTTAAGTGTTTGTAAAGATGCATTTATTGTTCCTATTAAAAATGGAGAACGAATTCATATTAAAGAAGCTTTAAAAGAACCTTCAGTTAATTTATAAAAGTAAAAAAAGATGAAAAAAATAATAATTATATTCTCGATGATGGTTTTACTGTTTTCATGTGGAAATAAAGAAGTGAAAAAAGAAAAGCAAGAGATTGTAGCACCTGTACCAACAGATACTATTGTTAAAGAAGAGGTTGTAGAAGCCCAAGAACCAAGTCTTGTTTTTACGGTACAAATTGCGGCGTTAAGAAACCCTAATAACCAATTAGCAAATCTAGAAGGTGTAAATACGTTCGAAGAAAATTTACTAACAAAATATAGAATAGGTACTTTCGAAACCTACGAAGAAGCTAGAAGTAAAAGAAATCAATTACGTTACAAATACAAAGGAGCCTTTGTACAAGCTTTAAAAAATAATCGCCCTATAAATATTAAAGAAGCATTAAATAATTAATAATTTTTACTACTTTTTTAATGGCAGATACTTTTCAAAATAATACAATTACACATTTTCCAGATATTTCTAAAATTAATTTTATAGCTATCGAAAAGAAATATTTAAAAGTAATTTTATTAAATATTGGCATCGTCTTTACAGTCTTATTCGCAGCCGTTTTTATTATTGATTATAAAGATTTATTCGAATTGAAAGAACATTCTATATGGTTATATGTAGTTGTTTTTATATTTTTGCTAATAACGCTTTCCATTAAAATTATTGGTTTTAAAAAGAAAAAATTTGCAGTAAGAGAAAAAGATATTTCTTATAAAAATGGCATTTTTTTTAGAACATTAACAACTGTTCCTTTCAATAGAATACAACATGTAGAGATAGATCAAGGCCCTTTTTCTCGTTATTTTAACTTGGTTACTCTAAGCGTTTTTACTGCAGGCGATAGTAGCGACGATTTAACAATAAAAGGACTTATAAAAGAGGAAGCAACTAAAATTAAAGAATTTATCAGCAATCAAATAGATGGATAATTCAGAAGATTTTAGCCATTTTAGGAGGCAATCTAAAAAAGGGATTCTTATTATTTATTTGAATTTACTCTATAAAGTGCTCAAAGCATTTTGGATTTTACTATTTCTTTTCATTCAAAAGTTTTCTAAAATTTCCGAAACCACCTTAAACTATATTTATTTAGGTGTTTTGGTTGTACTCGTTTTTTTCTTAGTAAGAGCTTTCTTAATTTTTAAAAACTTTCAATTTAAAATAGAAAATAATCACTTTATCTTAAAAAGAGGAATCCTAAAAAAAACCAACATTTCCATTCCTTTTGATAGAATACAGAACATTAATTTTAAGCAAAATATTATACAGCAAATAATTAATGTACATGAAGTAAATATAGAAACTGCAGGTTCTGCAAAAGCAGAAATTTCCATAAAAGCATTATCTTTTAAAGAAGCAAAAGCTTTAAAAAATGCAGTTACAATTTTCGATAAAAAAAATGTAACCCAAGAAACACAAATTACAGAAAAACCATTAATAAAAGTAGGTTTTTTAGAGTTAATAAAGGTAAGTTTAACCGAAAATCATTTACAAAGTTTATTACTGCTATTTGCCATTTTAATCGGTTTTTACCAGCAAATAAGCGAACTTTTCGATGGTTTGGGAAAAAGAGAAGTGTTAGACGATTATATTTCAGAAAATACATCAACATTAGAAACCAGTGTTTTTTTAATTGTTGGTTTGTTAATATTCTTTACAGTAATTGCGGTTTTAAGTTCTTTGGTTCGTGTGTTTTTAAGGCATTTTAATTTAACGGTTTTTGTAAAAAACAACGCACTAGAAATTTACCAAGGTTTAACCACCAAAAATTCGGTAATTTTAAAGAAAGATAAAGTGCAACACATTACAGTTTCTTCGAATCCAATAAAAGAGAAATTAGGAATTTCATTTATTACTTTTAAACAAGCAATTAGCGGAAAAGTAAAAAAGAAACAGCATAAAATTATAAAAATTGTTGGTTGTAAATCTGCACAAGTTGCAACCATAAAAGACTTATTGTTTCCGAATGAAAATTTAGAAGGTTTACATAAAAACTATCCAGATGCTTATTTTAGAGCTAGATTGTATTTTAGAAGTATATTATTTTTCTTACTATTAAATACAGGACTTTATTTTGGTTTTGAAAGCTTACACGTCTTTTGGATGAATGCTTTATTAGTACCAATTTTTATATTTTTTATCGAACTAAAATTCAGAAAAAGATATTATTTATTTAATGACGATTTATTGTTGTTAGGTTCTGGAAGTATAGAAACACACAAAACCTATTTGCCATTCTATAAAGTGCAAAATGTAAAGTTGAAGCAAACCATTTTTCAAGCAAGAAAAAACGTGGCAGACATTGTTTTTCAAACAGCTTCAGGAAAAATAAAAATACCCTGCATTCAGTTAGAAAATGCACAAAAAATATATAATTACACATTGTTTAAAGTAGAAACGAGTAAAAAATTATGGATGTAAAAAGTTATATAAAAGCAGCTCGTTTAAGAACTTTGCCACTATCTATTTCTGGAATTATTGTGGGAAGTATTTTGGGAAATCATTTTAATTTTAATGTTTTTTCGGAAAAATATTTTGAAACTATGGTTTGTATATCATATCCTAATATATTGATATCTCCAATTTTCTGGTTGGCAATTTTAACCACAATTGGTTTTCAGGTTTTGTCAAATTTTGCAAACGATTATGGAGATGGCATTAAAGGGTCAGACAACAACAGAACAGGAGAAGCAAGAATGGTTTCTTCTGGAGCCATCACACCAAAACAAATGAAAATGGCAATGATAATTACTACAATTATCACTTTAATAATTGCTTTGCTTTTGATTTATGTTGCTTTCGGAAGCGAAAATTTTGGATATTCTATCTTGTTTTTCGTTTTAGGAATTGCATCCATTGCAGCAGCCATAAAATACACAGTAGGTAACTCAGCTTACGGTTACAGTGGTTTTGGAGATGTATTTGTCTTTTTGTTTTTCGGATTGTTAAGCGTTGTTGGAAGTTATTTTTTGTACACAAAACAAATTCATTTTATAATTTTCTTACCTGCAATTTCAATCGGTTTGTTAAGTACAGCAGTTTTAAATTTGAATAATTTAAGAGACAGAGAAGAAGATAAAAAAAACAATAAAAATACGTTGGTTGTAAAATTAGGTACAGAAAAAGCAAAGAAATATCATTATTTTTTAATATTTGGAGCATTAATTACAGCTTTAATATATGTGTTTTTAGATTTTAACTCCATTTATCAGTTGGTATTTTTAATAGCGTTTGTACCTTTGATTAAAAATGTAAAAACGGTTGCAGAAAACACAATTCCTGCTACATTAGATAGCGAATTAAAAAAAGTAGCATTAAGTACATTTTTATTTGCAATTCTAATTGCAATTGGACAAACAGTTTTTTAAAAGAATAATAGTATGAAAGCAATAAAAATAATTTTAGTGGTCATTACAATGTTGGTTTTGCTATTTTTTGCAACAGGTTTAATTGTAAAAGAAACAAAATATACAGCACAAGTTTCTATAGACAAACCTGTCGAAGAAGTTTTTAATCAATTTAATGAACCAGAAAACATGAAAAATTGGATTCCAGAAATTAAATCTTTCGAAACTATAAATAAGAACCAAGGAATTACAGGAAGTGTTTACAAGTTGGTGGTAAACAATCAAGGGCAAGATATTACTATGACAGAAAAAGTAATGGCTTACGTACCAAACGAAAAAGTAACCTTATTTTTCGATGCAGAAAATATGCTAAAAAAAGACGATTATATTTTTACAGAAAAAGAAGGGGTAACCACAGTTACATTAAATGCAAGTTGTAGAAGCGATTCGTATGTGATGGCTTGTATGTTTCCTTATTTTAAAGGAACTTTTCAAGAACAAGACCAAACGTATTTGAATAATTTCAAAAAATATATTGAAGAAGAAAAAGAAGAGTAAAATATCAGTTCGAGTAATTTTTCTAACCAAGGAATAAAAACTGTATCGAAAACTTTTTAAACAATATTAATATCTTGAAAGCAACCTACAAAAAATACATTCTCAATTTTAAAAATCCGAGTGGAACATCTCGCGGAATTTTAAGAACCAAAGAAACTTGGTTTATCATTTTAGAAGAAAATGGTAAAACAGGCATTGGAGAAACAGGTTTGTTTAGAGGTTTAAGTGTAGATGATGTTCCTAATTACGAAGAAAAACTAAAGTGGGTTTGCAAAAACATTAATCTAGGATTAGAAAAATTATTAGTAGAAGTCATTAATTTTCCTTCGATTCAATTTGGATTGGAACAAGCATTTTTATCCTTAAAAAGTAAAGATAAATTTGAATTATTTCCATCAGAATTTACCAAAGGAATACAAACAATTCCAATAAATGGTTTGGTTTGGATGGGAGATACCGAGTTTATGAAGTCGCAAATAAAAGAAAAACTTAAAACAGGTTTTTCTTGCATTAAAATGAAAATTGGTGCCATAAATTTTAATGAAGAAATTAATTTATTAAAATCGATTAGAAACGAGTTTTCGGCAAATGAAATTGAGTTGCGAGTAGATGCAAATGGTGCTTTTAGTTCGAATGAAGCACTTGAAAAATTAAAAAGATTATCGGAATTGAATTTGCATTCCATAGAACAGCCCATAAAACAAGGGCAATTGCAAGAAATGGCAATGTTGTGTGAGAAAACACCTTTACCTATTGCATTAGATGAAGAATTAATTGGTGTATTTTCATCAGAAGAAAAAAAGAAGGTAATAGAAACTATAAAGCCACAATATATTATTCTAAAACCAAGTTTAATAGGAGGTTTTTTAGGAAGTAAGGAATGGATTCAGTTGGCAGAAAAGAATAAATCTGGTTGGTGGATTACATCTGCTTTAGAAAGTAATATTGGGTTGAATGCGATTGCACAATTCACTTTTACTTTAAATAACAAATTGCCACAAGGTTTGGGAACAGGAGGTTTGTTTATCAATAATTTTGAAAGCCCTATAGAAGTAAAAAACGGAACATTACAGTATAATGTGCTAAATAAATGGAAAATAGACCTCAAAGGTTTCTAAAACCTTTGAGGTCTAAAATAAAAAAATATGAACTACATTCAACAAGTATACAAAGGAAAAAACGAATGGTACCATTGGGTAATTACCATTATAATTATCTTTTTTGGATGGCAAATTTTAGGAGCAATTCCTTTGTTAATGGCAGCAGCTGCAAAATCGAAAGACATCAATCAGTTTTCGGAATTTGCAAAAGACAATTTTATGACAGCAGGTATTGATAAAAACCTGTTACTTGCTCTAATGATATTTACTTTTTTTGTAGGTTTAATTTCACTTTTAATTGCGGTTAAATATGTACATAAAAGAACAATTACTTCTTTAGTAACTAGCAGAAATAAAATCGATTGGAAGCGTTTTTTCTATGGTTTTTTTGTGTGGGGAATTATTGCAGTACTATTTTCTTATGTAGGAATTTTATTAGAGCCAGAAAACTATACCTGGAATTTTAATGCAATACCTTTCTTTACTTTAGTCGCAATTTCGTTTCTATTTATTCCTTTTCAAACAAGTTTCGAAGAACTGCTTTTTAGAGGATATTTTATGCAAGGAATTGGAATTTTAGCAAAAAATAGATGGGTTCCATTAGTAATAACTTCCGTAGTTTTTGGCTTGTTGCATGGCGCAAACCCAGAAGTTGCTAAATTGGGGCAAATAACTATGGTTTTTTATATTGGAACTGGTTTGTTTTACGGAATTATTACATTAATGGACGAAGGAGCAGAAATTGCCTTGGGTTTACATGCTGTAAATAATATTACAGCTGCGTTTTTTATTACGACAGATTGGACTGTTTTTCAAACAGATGCTTTGTACATAGACACTTCAGAACCCTCTGTAAATTGGGAAATGTTTTTACCCGTTTTTGTTTTATATCCTTTCATGTTATTCATTTTTTCAAAAAAATACGGTTGGCAAAATTGGAAAGAAAAGCTAACAGGTAAAATTACAGAACCCGTAAACTTAAAAGAAAATTACAGAGTTTTAGAAAATATTGGTACAGAATAAACTTCATAAAAGCTTTCAATTAAATGGCAATTCATTTTCTAATGTTGATGAGTTAATCGTTTACGCTCAAAATTTTTCCAAAGAACTATATCCATTTTTAAAAGAATGGTTTTCGAATAAAAATTTTATAACTGTACAAACTTCTGGCTCTACTGGAACACCAAAAACAATTCAATTACAAAAAGAATATGTTGTAAACTCTGCTTTAGCAACTGGCAATTATTTTTCTTTACCTAAAAATACAACAGCTTTATTATGCTTGCCAATCGAATATATTGCAGGTAAATTAATGCTTGTTCGTGCAATTACTTTAGGTTGGTATTTAGATAGCATGCAACCAAATTCTAATCCTTTAAAAAAGGTTTCTAAAGAGTACGATTTTTCTGCAATGGTTCCTTTGCAAGTGGAAAATTCTATGGAGAATTTACATCAAATTAAAAAACTAATTGTGGGTGGAGGTGTGGTTTCGAATCAACTTCAAAATAAATTACAAAAAGTTTCTACGAAGGTTTTTGCCACTTATGGAATGACTGAAACGATTACACATATTGCTGTTAAAAAGTTAAACGATAATCAAAATGAAAAACAAATGTCTCCTCGAGCGCACTCGAGAGGTTATTTTTCTGTATTACCAAACGTAACGATTTACAAAGACGAGAGAAATTGTTTGGTTATAGAAGCTCCAAAAGTTTCTAGAGAAATAATATTTACAAACGATATTGTTCATTTAATTTCAGACACTCAATTCGAGTGGTTAGGACGTTTTGATAACGTGATTAATTCTGGAGGAATTAAATTGCATCCAGAAAAAATAGAAGAAAAGCTTTCCGAAATTATTGAAAATCGCTTTTTTGTAGCTGGAATTGCCGATGAAAAATTAGGTGAAAAATTAGTTTTAATTGTAGAGTTAGGAAGCTTTAAAGCTTCAAAGTTTCAAGTTTTACTGGAGAGCAAAATCGAGAATTTAACAGTGCTTTCTAAATTCGAAATTCCTAAAGAAATTTATTTCACAAAGAAATTTGTGGAAACTGAAACAGGTAAAATTCAACGTAGTAAAACGCTTTTAAAAATACAAACTAAGCTATAAAGTTTGTTTCGTTTTAGTTTAGTATTTTCAATCGTTTTTATTTTTTTAAAATTGGTAGAAAATATAAGTTTAAGAGGCTGAAAATAAGTTATTTTACCTATAAAAAAATAACTTATTAAAAACCTAGGTTATAATGTCGATCTCTATTGGCTTTAAAAACTACTCGAAATTTAATAAATAGTCACGTAAATCTATATCTTCGTCTAAGTTCATTTTTTTCTTAATTCGGTATCTCGCTGTTTGCACAGATCTTGGGTCTATTAAAAGAATTTTAGCAATTTCTTTGGTATGCATATGTAGTTTTATAAAAATGCAATGTCTTAACTCAGTTTCAGAAAGGTTTGGATGTTTTTTTATTATTTTATCATAAAAACCATTATTTACTGCATCAAAATGTTTTTTTAATGTTTCCCAATCATCATCTCTTTCTAAAATATGGTCTATTTTTTTTAGAATGCTTTTAATCTCATTTTTATCTTCAGTTTTAATACCTCTTAAATCGGCTTTTATTTCTTTAAAATGTTGTTTATTATGTAATAGATTGGTGTTACAAGTAAGCATTTCTTTCTCTTTTTTAAGAATATTATTTTTTAAAGTATCATTGACTTTTTGTATTTCTATATTCTTGTTTTTATTTGCAATTAATACAAAGTAACTTACTATAAAACCAATAATAAGTAAAATAGCCAATATAAATATTACGATATTTAAACTGTATATATAATTCTGTTGCGAGTCCATTTTAAGAACTACTTTATCATATTCGAACTTGGTGTTTAAATCTTGTATTTTTTTAAGAAGGTTGCTGTTTATTTTATTTTTATTCTCAACAATTAAATT
Source organism: Polaribacter cellanae (assembly GCF_017569185.1). Taxonomy (NCBI): domain Bacteria; kingdom Pseudomonadati; phylum Bacteroidota; class Flavobacteriia; order Flavobacteriales; family Flavobacteriaceae; genus Polaribacter; species Polaribacter cellanae. The sequence goes on from NZ_CP071869.1 coordinate 4,083,249, forward strand.
CAAAACTTCAGGATTTGTATGTCCAAGAAGCTCCATGCTAAAAATACAATCGCTAGAAGACTCATAGGCTTGGTGAACAGAAACACTTATAACTACTTCTTTGTTTTCTGGAATTAAACTTTTATTTAAAAAGTAAGCATAAAAAATACTCTCAGCATTTCCTTCAATGGTATTTGTAGCCAACGTTGTATTTTTTATTTTTATACTTGGCATATTATCTCTAACGACTTCTTCTCCATCAAAGTAAATAATAACTCCATCGTCTCTTTGAATTTTAAGTTCATAGGCTAAATATTTATCGTTATCTAATGTTATTTTTTTTTTAAAATATTTTGTAATGTGTTTTTTTTTAGGGTTATCACCAAAACCTATTTCTGTTTTTATTTTTCTATCTCCATAACCAATTGGAGTTTTTCCTTTTTTCCAACCAGAAAAATCTGAAGAGAACATCCAGTTTTCATCTAGATATCCTTTGTCGTAATAATACCATTCGTCTCCATTTTCGATTAGCACATCTTGGCACTGGATAGAAAAAGAGATGCAACAAAGAGCTGAAAAAATAATTTTAGAAATAGTATTTATTTGTTTCATTTTAAACGATTATTGGTGATGATGTGTAAATATAGTAGTTTTTATACCTAAAAAATGGGTTTGTAGTAGTTTAGATGTATTTTTTTTTCTAAAATTATGTTTATAAAAGCTATATTTGAGTACAATTTTTGAATGATTAGTAACATATTGTATTGGGGGATAGAATATATATCTATTGAAATTCAAAAAAGAAAAAGTCGTGATTTTTTTAATCACGACTTTTGTTTTCTAGAGGTATTTTCTTGTTAAGAGTTTTCCATACTATGATATACATTTTGTACATCGTCATCTTCTTCTAATTTTTCTAAAAGCTTTTCTACATCTGCTTGTTGTTCTGCAGATACTTTAGTTGTTGTTGTTGGAATTCTTTCGAAACCAGAAGATAGAATTTCTATATTATTGTCTTCGAAATAAGATTGTAAAGCGCCAAATTGCTCGAAAGGAGCATAGATAATAACACCTTCTTCGTCATCGAAAACTTCTTCTACTTCAAAATCTATTAATTCTAACTCTAATTCTTCCATGTCTATGGTAATATCTTCTTTTTTTAAAGTAAAATTACAAGTATGGTCGAACATAAAAACTACAGAGCCAGAAGTTCCTAAGTTTCCATCACATTTATTAAAAGCAGCTCTCACATTGGCAACAGTTCTGTTGTTATTATCTGTAGCGGTTTCTAAAAGAATGGCAATTCCATGAGGGGCATAACCTTCAAAAAGCACTTCTTTATAGTTTGCAGTGTCTTTGTCAGTTGCCTTTTTAATAGCACGTTCTACATTATCTTTAGGCATATTTGCAGCCTTAGCATTTTGTATAACAGCTCTTAAACGTGAGTTCGTTTCTGGGTTTGGACCTCCTTCTTTTACTGCCATAACAATGTCTTTACCAATTCTGGTAAATGTTTTTGCCATTGCAGACCAACGTTTCATTTTTCTTGCTTTTCGAAACTCAAATGCTCTACCCATATCTAAAAAATATTAATTTAATGTGTATACAAATGTAAAAATAAGACTTTGTTTTTACAATTTTTTAAACTTAGTTTTTTTAAAATTAATCCTATAAATAGTTATGAAAATTAGGTTAATTACACTTTATTTTTAAAACAAATTTTAAAGAAAATCTATTGTTTTTTTTATTTTATTAGTTTGTAAGACTGCTTTGCAATCTCTATTTCTTCGTTTGTAGGAATGATAAGAATTTTTACTTTCGAAGTCGTTTTTTGAATTTCTCGAATCTCTTTAGAGCGAATTTCGTTTTTAGTTTCATCTAAATCAATTCCTAAGAAGTTTAAATTTTCACAAGCCAATTTTCTCATAATTGCTGAATTTTCTCCAATTCCAGCAGTGAAAATAATCGCGTCTAATCCATTTAAAACTGCTGTGTAACTTCCAATATATTTACGGATTCTATACCCTGCTAGTTTTAAAGCATTTTTACATGCTGTATTTCCTTGTTCCGCTTTTTCGGAAATTTCTCTTAAATCAGAAAAACCTGTTAAACCTAACATTCCAGATTCTTTTTGAAGTAAATTATTTACTTCTTCAACAGATTTATTTAATTTTTTCATCAAAAAGAAAAGAACAGATTGGTCGATATCTCCAGAACGTGTTCCCATAATTAAACCATTCATAGGGCCAAAACCTAAGGAGTTTTCGATACTTTTTCCGTTTTTAATGGCAGACATGCTACAGCCATTACCCAAGTGAATTGTTATAATTTTTGAAGATTTTTTGTTTAAAAAATCGATCGCTTTTTCGGAAACGTATTTATGACTTGTTCCGTGAAAGCCATAGGCTCTAATTTTATGTGTTGATAAATATTCGTTCGGAATTGCATATTGATACGCCTCTCTTGGCATGGTTTGATGAAAAGAAGTATCGAAAATGGCAATTTGTTTTGCAGAGGTAAAAATCGTTTCTGCGATTTCTATGCCTGTTAAATTTGCAGGATTGTGTAAAGGTGCTAAATCGAATAAGTCTCTAATATTGTCTTTAACTTCTTGTGTTACAATTACAGTTTTACTAAATTTACTTCCACCATGAACCACTCTATGTCCAACAGCTTTAATTTCGTTAACAGCATTTATAACACCAAGTTTTTTGTCTAATAAAGTTTTTGCAATTTTTTGTAAACCAATTTCATGATTTAAAATGGGTAAAACTTCTTGGTGCTTTTCATTATCAATTTCATGATTAAAAATAGCATCCTCCATGCCAATTCTTTCTACCAAACCAACACATTTTACATGCTGAGAAGGCATTTCTATTACTTGATACTTTAAAGAAGAAGAACCTGCATTTAAAACTAAAATATTCATAATTAATTTTGATTTGCTTGAATGGCAGTTAATAAAACCGTGTTAAAAATATCGTCTACAGTACAACCTCTACTTAAATCGTTTACAGGTTTGTTTAAACCTTGTAACATGGGGCCAATTGCTAAAGCACCAGTTTCTCTTTGAATGGCTTTGTAGGTATTATTCCCAGTATTTAAATCTGGGAAAATTAATACAGAAGCTTGTCCTGCAACTTTAGAATCTGGCATTTTTGTTTTTGCGACAGACATATCTACTGCTGCATCATACTGTATTGGTCCTTCAATTTTTAAATCAGGATTTTTAGCTTTAGCCAATTCAGTCGCTTTTCTTACTTTTTCTACCTCTTCTCCTTTTCCGGAACTTCCAGAAGAATAAGACAACATTGCCACTTTTGCTGGAATGCCAAAGGCTTCTGCAGATGCTGCTGAAGAAATGGCGATTTCCGAAAGTTGTTCTGCATTCGGGTTCGGATTTACAGCACAATCGCCCATTACAGAAACTCTGTCGGACAAACACATAAAAAATACTGAGGAAACCACAGAAACGCCAGGTTTGGTTTTAATTAGTTGTAAGGCAGGTTTTATGGTGTGCATGGTTGTGTGAACAGCTCCAGAAACCATACCATCTGCCAAACCATTTAAAATCATTAAGGTTCCAAAATAAGAAACATCCCTGGTTAAATCTACTGCAGTTGTTTCTGTCATTCCTTTGTGTTTTCTAGCTTCAAAAAGGGTGTTTGCAAAGTCTTTATTATGAATAGAATCTTCTGGGTTTAGAATGTTTAGTTTGTCTAAATCAATTTGAATTCCTAACTGATCGCATTTTAATTGAATGGTATTTCTATCGCCCAACAACGTTAAATCTACGATGTCTAATAATTGTAAACGAGCAGCTGCTCTTATAATTCTTTCGTCATCTCCTTCTGGCAAAACGATGTGTTTTTTATAAATTCTTGCTTTTTGCAATAAATTATATTGAAACATGCTTGGCGTCATTCTAACAGATTGATGTGAGGTTAAAATGTTCGTTAAACCTTCCGCATTTACAAACTTATCAAACGTGTCTAAGGATAATAATATTTTTTTATTGTGTGTTGCGTAAATTTTAGATTTTACACCTCCAATTTTGTTGGAAATGTTAAAAGTTCCTCCATCAACAGAAATAATTGGTACTGTAGATTGTACACCTTCAATTAGTTTTATAATAGATTCTTCTGGAATTAAAGTACCAGTTAAAATAATTCCTGCAATTTTTGGATAATTTTTAGAAGCATTCGCTTGTAGCGCGCCTAAAATAATATCAGCTCTGTCTCCAGGTGTAATAACCAATGCATTTTCTTTAATTCTTGTTAGGTAATTTCGAAGTTGCATAGCTCCAGTACTATAACTTCCAATAGCATTGTCTAAAAATTGCTCGCCGAATAAAATGCGTCCATTTAATGCTTTTACAACTTCTTTAACTGTTGGAAATGCTAAAAAATCTACTTTCGGAATAATATCTATTTGAAGTTTGTTGGGAAAACTTTTAATGAGTTCTTGCCTGATATAATCGACTTCATCTTCTTCAATTTTGTTAGCGATAATTCCAATTACATCCACTTCTTTCTGAATAAAAGCGTTGTAAGAAAGTTGCATTGTGTTTATAAAATCTTTTTTCTTTTTTCCATTTCCAGAACCAACGATTAAAGCAGGAATGTTTAGGTTTTTGGCAATCATTAAATTTACATCTAATTCGGTAAAACTTCCACCGCTAGAAAAATCTGTTCCTTCTACTAAAACATAATCGTAGTTTGCTTCTAATTTTTTGTATTTTTTTATTACATGATGTATTACTTCATCTTCTTGTCCTTCGCTTAACAGTTCTACAACTTCATTTTGTGTGTAAGCGTAACAATCTTTATAGTCGATTTCTAGGTTAAAAAAATTGATAGCAGTATTCGTGTGTTCGTCATAACCATCTGCATTTATTTCGTTAATAATGGGTCTAAAATAACCCACTTTTGCAGATTTTGTTAGCATCATTCTTAAGATTCCTAGAGATATTAGAGATTTACCACTGTCGGATTCTACTGTGGCAATATATATAGCTTTACTCATTTTTTATGAATTTTATTTGCAAAAATAAGGTATAAAAAAATGACGAATACTGATATTCGTCATTAAATCTGAAGAAGTTTTTATTGTGTAATTCCTCGTAATTCCCATCCAATTTTTCTTGCTGAAAACATTTTCTATAGTTTGTTTAAAACGTTTATAGTGAGACAAATTGTATAGGATTTCTATAAATAAATTAAACCTGTAAAACTCCCATATTAAATTTCTTTTCAATGGGAGCGTGGTTGGCAGCTTCAATTCCCATGGAAATCCAAGTTCTTGTTTCTAAAGGATTTATAACTGCATCTGTCCAAATTCGTGCAGCTGCATAATAAGGCGAAACTTGGTTATCGTAACGTGTTTTTATTTTATCAAATAATTCAGCTTCTTTCTCTGGTGTAATCTCTTCGCCTCGTTTTTTTAGTGATGCAGTTTCTATTTGCAATAAAACTTTAGCAGCGGAATTTCCACTCATTACAGCTAATTCTGCAGAAGGCCAAGCAACAATTAACTTTGGGTCATAGGCTTTACCACACATAGCATAATTTCCTGCTCCGTAAGAATTTCCGATAACAATTGTAAATTTTGGAACCACAGAATTGCTTACAGCATTTACCATTTTAGCACCATCTTTTATAATGCCTCCATGTTCCGATTTAGATCCTACCATAAAACCAGTAACATCTTGTAAGAATACTAAAGGAATTTTTTTCTGATTACAATTCGCTATAAAACGCGTGGCTTTATCAGCAGAATCGTTATAAATTACACCACCAAATTGCATTTCTCCTTTTTTAGTTTTTACAAGTTTTCGTTGGTTGGCAACAATACCTACAGCCCAACCATCTATTCTTGCATAACCAGTTAAAATGGTTTGTCCATAACCTCCTTTATACTGTTCAAATTCCGACTTATCTACCAAACGCTTTATGATTTCTAACATATCATATTGTGCATTTCTTTCTTTTGGTAGAATTCCAAAAATATCGTCTTGGTTTTCTTTTGGCGGAAAAGAATCGGTTTTGCTAAAGCCAGCCTTATCATAATCACCAATTTTATCAACAATAAATTTTATTTTATCCAAAGCATCTTTATCGTCTTTAGCTTTGTAATCTGTAACACCAGAAATTTCGCAATGTGTTGTTGCGCCTCCCAAAGTTTCGTTATCTATACTTTCTCCAATTGCAGCTTTTACTAAGTAACTTCCAGCCAAGAAAATACTTGCAGTTTTGTCTACAATTAAAGCTTCATCGCTCATAATTGGTAGATAAGCTCCACCTGCAACACAACTTCCCATCACTGCAGAAATTTGTGTAATTCCCAAGCTACTCATTACTGCATTGTTTCTAAAAATGCGTCCAAAATGTTCTTTGTCTGGAAAAATTTCGTCTTGCATTGGTAAATAAACCCCAGCAGAATCTACCAAATAAATAATTGGCAATTTGTTTTCGATAGATATTTCTTGTGCTCTTAAATTCTTTTTTCCTGTAATTGGAAACCAAGCACCCGCTTTTACAGTAGCATCGTTAGCAACAACAATACATTGTTTTCCTTTAATGTAGCCGATTTTTACAACTACACCTCCAGAAGGGCAACCACCATGTGCAGCATACATATCTTCACCTGCGAAAGCACCAATTTCTATAGATTTTGCTTTGTTGTCTAAAAGATAATCAATTCTTTCACGAGCCGTCATTTTACCTTTTTCGTGAAGTTTATCAATTCTTTTTTGGCCACCACCTAATTTTACTTTTACCAATCTTTTGCGTAAATCTGATGCTAATAATTTGTTGTAATCTTCGTTTTTGTTGAAGTTGAGATCCATAGGAATACGTTTCTTAGTTTTCAGCTAAATTAAGAAAATTTAAGAAGATATTTTTATATGTAGCATACTAAAATATTAAAAAAAAGACCCAAATTTTTAAAATAATGAATCTGTTTTGTAACAAATAGGGTTTAATGGCAACATATAATCAAAGTAAAACTTCTTTTTTCTAAAAAAAAATAACGAAATTGCTTGTCTTTTAAAAACGATTCAACATAAAACTACATACACATGACTGATGATTTTGACTTATTAGAAACAAATTCAACAAAAAAAACTGAAAAAGTAGATGTAAATTGGGGAAAAGCGATTGACACAATGAAATCTAAATTGTCTCAAGAGGAAGACCCAGAAAAGCGTCAAAAAATATTAAATGCAACTTTAGATGACGTTGTAGATATGGCAAAACAAGACAGAAGTACCTTGTTAGATGCTATTAAAGATTTAACCGATTATCAAGATGAAGTTGGTATTAAATTCGAAGGTTTTTCAGCTTTAAATGCACAAGAACAAAAAGTAATAGACGATGCCCAAAAAGCATTAGAAAGAGCAAGAATCGAATTAGAAGATGCAAAAAATAAACCAGATACTTGGTGGAATAATTTGTGGGGAAGAAAATCGAAAATAAAAAGAGAAGAAGCCGAATTTGCACAAGCAGAAAAAACAAGAGCAGGAGCAGATAACAAAGCAAAAGCAATGTTTCAAGAGCGAATAGAAAGTGCAGATATTCAAACTTTATTGGGTGAACTTTCTTTTAAATCTCAAGCTGCTGTAACTCGCTTAAAAAATAGAGAGGTAGAAATTAAAGAAGTAGAAGAAAAGCTAAAAACGGCAATTGTAGAAGCTTCTAAAAATCATACAAAAGCATTAGAAAAGAAGAAAGAAGTAGAAGATAAATTAGAAGAGCAATATGCATTGTTGAAGCAAGCGCGCCAAGAATTAGACGAAATTGCAGACAAGCAATCTACAGCTTATTCAGAAGCAATTGGAAAAGTAACAACGATCGAGCAAAAAGTGGAAGAATTAGAAGGGTTGAAAAACGCTTACACAACTTTGGCTGCTTCTAAAGATAGTTTCGTACACAAACACAATTTAACGATTAAGGTTTTAACTTCTTTACGTTCTAATTTACAAACCCACAGAGCAAAATTAAAGAGCGATACTGAAGAAAGACTAAAATATTACGATGGTTATATTGTGGCGTTAAAAGCAAGAACCGATCAAGAATTTGCAGCTATTTTAGAGCATTTAGGTGTAAAAACCGACGAACATATTGGCGAAACATTGGCTTCGATGCATTCTGCAAGTGCTAAAGCAAGACAAGATATGATGGACAATATCCCAGTTCACGAGAAAGTTATGAAAGGTGTTTATAGCACGTATGCAGAGGCTTTACAAGAAATACGTGAAAAAGATGTGGACATTCAAAAGAATTTTGCAGACAGATATGGAATCGACATGAAAGAGATTTTCGAGGATTATTACAAAGCAGATGCAAATGCGCCTTCTGGAAATGATGACGAACCAGCTGCAACTCCCAAAAAGGAATCTTCTAACGACGATTTATTGTCTTAAAAAAGTCAGCAGTATTCAGTCTGCAGTAAGCAGTCTTTAGTTTGCGGCTATTTGACTGAATACTGCCAACTAAATAACTTATTCAAAAATAGACTTCAAAAATTAAAAAAGCATATCATTTTAAATAAATATTGTAAATATATTTTATATTTGTATAAAATAAATATAAAATGGCAACATTCACATCATCATTACCAGACAATTTATTAGATAGGTTGTCTAACTTGGCAAAAGAATTAAAACTTCCTAAAAACAAGTTAATGCAACAAGCGTTAGAATTGTATTTAGAGCAATTGGAAAAAGCGAGCTATATAAAGTCTTACAAGCAAGCAGCTTCAGACCAAGATATTTTAATGGTTGCAGAAGAAGGGATGCAAGAATATTTTAATGAGATTAATAAGATATAATTCAAAATGAAGCAAGGCGAAATTTGGGAATTGTATTTGAATCCGACAAAAGGAAGTGAGCAAAGTGGAAGAAGACCTGCAGTAATCATTAGTGGAAATATGTTAAACACCTATTTACAAGTGGTTATTGTTTGTCCTTTAACAACGAGTATTAAAAATTATAAAGGCAATCTTATTATAAATCCTAATGAAATAAACGGACTTGAAAAAAAATCGGAAGTGTTGACTTTTCATGTGCGTTCTGTTTCAAAAACAAGGTTGGATAAAAAAATTGGTAAAATTCCTTTAAAAGATGTTGCCGTTATTAAAAAAACGTTGAACGATATTCTTAAATTTTAAAAATGATTACAACACCTTTAGATTCTGCACTTTTAGACTCAAAAGAACAATATGTTTTTTATCACAAAATGGTAGATTTCGTGTTAAAAGAATTGATTGTAAGCGTTCAGCAAGAAAAATTATGCAGTCAGCAAGAATTACTAATTTTTAAGCAATATTCCGATTTACTTTTATATTCCATTGAAGCCATGCGTATTAAATATATGTATGATGAGGAAGATAATATGAAAGTCGATTTAACAGATTCTGGTTTTCCTAATTATTTGGAATTCCGTTTTTTGTACAACGATTTAGAATTAAAGAACGAATACATTCACAAATTAACCGATATCGATTCTTTAAAAAAAGAATTTTTAGATACCTTATTAAAGAAAAAACAAGCAGTTAGAAGAGATCGTTTATTTCAGGCATCGTCTATCGTATATTATAAATCTGTAGATCAAAAATTGATTTTTAACAGATTTGTACAAGGAAAAATTTTGGAAGCTCCAAAAGACGCTTCTTACGAATATCTAACAAGTTGGAGTTTTTACGATGTGAGTCATAATAGACCATTTATCTGTTATATGTACTTTAATTATGAAGGAAAAAATGCGTTAAAGGATAAAGAAAAAATTTATCAAGTTTTAAAAGAAAGTGCAGATAGGCAAATGCCTTTAGACACAATGGCTTATAATATTGATAGAAAATTACCAGCTATTCAGCCAAAACACATTAAAAGAATCGACTTAGGGCCTTTCCATAATGTATTTGCAAAAGACGAAAATAAAATAACGCATGCTATTTTAAGCGGAATTTCAAAAAAGGAAATCCCTTTAGAATCGTATGCATTATCCTTAAAAATAGATGAAGTTTTTTCTGGAGAAACATTCACAGAAGGCGGTTTTTTCTCCAAACAAACCATGCAAAAATGGAGCGATGTAATTAAGCAAAGATATGTTTTTGCACCACACAGAATTATTCAATTATTGCATAATAGAACTCCAGAAGTTTTGCATAAATTGGCGAGGTCTCCGATTGAAGTAAGCTCTTTACAGTAGGTGTTTTTTAGTAGGCAGTCTTCAGTAGGCAGTTTTCAGTCAGTTTGTTTGTGAAATAAAAGAGTCGAATAAATAAAAATAAAAATAAGAAAAAGGAATGTAATAAGCAGAGTAAGAACAGCAGAGTAAACTGCCAACTGAATACTGCTTACTGAAAACTTAAAAATAACAAGCAGAGTAAGAAAAGCAGAGTAGACTGCCAACTGAAGACTGCTGACTGAAGACTAAACAATGGAACACAACTCAACTTTCCCAATAAAACAAAACGAATTAGATATGCTTCGTGACGAAGCCTCTGGTTATCTAAAATCGATTCAATGGGAACAAAGTAATAGAGCAAAAAACAAAGACAAAGATGCAAAAGACGATTCAATTTTATTGTATTTGTCAAGAGCAAATAGCGGAAGTAATGTAGAAATTACGTCAGTTTCTAAAACTATTTTAGGCTTAAAAAAACGATTATTGCCAGATTCTATTGCGATTCCTGTGTATTTGAATCAGACTTTATATGCTGTTCAAGAAGGAATTACATTAGGAATTTGGATAAAAGACAGTTATTACGATACCTCAGGATTATCGAGTTTAAACGAACGAAAATCGGCATTAGATAATTCAGGAAAAAGAGAATATGAAAGCAAACTGCAAACAGCAACTGCATTTCAATTATTTGCAACCGCGTATAAAATTTTGCATGATTTAAAGCCACATTGTTCAGACGATTTATCTGTAATGAAGCAGAAATTTGCAGGGATTCCAGAAGTATCTTTTACATCACCTTTAAAAGGAATTGCATGTGCTTTATTTTATTTTGATAAATATTTAGGGCATCCAGATATTGTAAAAACAGACAAAGATGTAATTGATTTTACAGTGGTTTATTTTGAAGCTTTTATTGATGAAATTCAGCTTCGAAAAAGCACATTAGAATATACAGAAACGATTGTAGATAGAACCTACAAATTAGAAAATAGCGATTTCGCAGTTTCTGGCTGGGACAATGTTTTTGCAGGAACCGCAAAAAGTGTGGAGTTTAATAAAATTCAGTTTGAGCAAATTGTAGGAAATAAAGACGCAAAACATTTTGCACGTAGGTTAACAGAAAGAATGTTGAGCTACGATTTTGATGCGAAGAAAAATCCGTTTCAAGAATTGGGTGGATTTATGCCTGTTTTTATGGGTTATGGAATTCCAGGAACTGGAAAAAGTATGTTAATTGCAGCGATTGCAACACGTTTAAAAGAACATTCAGACAATTTAGACATTCCGTTTTTGTTTCATCCAATGCCAGATACGTTGATTTCTACTTTTCAAGGAGGTTCTGCAGAAAAAATGGTGGAATGGATGAAGCCAATGCAAGACCCCACAAAATTAATTTTTGCTCCAATTGACGATGCAGAAAATAATTTACAAGAAAGAACTGCACAAGGAGTTTCAGCAGGTGTAAAAGAAGTAATTGGTGTGTTCTTACGTTATACAGAAGGCGCTTATGCTGTAAATTATGGAAATTCATCCATTGGTTTATTTACAAATTTACCAGAAATGTTAGACAAAGCTGTAATTTCTCGTGTACAAGGAAGATTTAAAATTGATGGAGCAAGAACAGAACACGACTTTTTAGACCAAGATTATATCTGGTGGAAGAAATTTGATAAGACAATGCCCGATTTTGTGAATATGCAAAATCCAGAAAATTATCAATTTTTGAAAGACCAAGGTTTGGCAAAAAGTATGGGCGACATCTTAAATTCAATAGAAAAACCATCCGAAGAAAGAGTTTTTCAGGCTTATGATAAAGCTGAAAAATTACATAAAACGAATCATCATTTGTTTTTTGCGAGTTTATATAAAGAAATTCAGCAAATATTTCCGTTTTTCTCTTCAAGAGATGTACGTAATATTCAATCTGCGATTTCATTGCGATTAACAGATTTCGATTTAGAAAAAGATTGGTTCGAAAATCCTGAAATATATTTTAAGAAAGATTATGAAACCAAGTTTAATATGTTGCAAGAATTGATGAAAAGTAATATGAAGGGTTTAGATTTTTCAGAAATTAGAAGACAAGAAGTGGTGCGTTATTTAGACAATGTTGCCACGATTGCAGATACAGATTTTAAGAGAAAAGTAGATGCAAGAGTAAATCAATTAAACATCGATTTGGAAGCGAGAAAAACATTTAGAGGTGACAGATAATAAAATCAAAAACGTAACATCAAAAGTACTTTCCAATATTTGGGCGAAGTTAGAGCAAGTCAGTTTCGATTTTACGTTTAAAAACGGAAAAACAGAGCGTTTAAGACACGAAGTCTATGGAAAAGCAGATGGAGTGGCAGTTTTACCCTACAATCCAACCACGAAAAATGTAGTTTTATCGAAACAATTTAGAATACCTATGTATGTTGCAGGCGTTAAAAACGGATTTTCAATAGAAGTTGTAGGAGGTTCTATAGATAAAAATGAATCGCCAGAAACAAGTGTCATTAGAGAAACAAAAGAAGAAATTGGTTACAGTATTTCTGAAATCGAAAAAGTAAGTACTGTTTTTTTGTCTCCAGGATTAATGAGAGAGCAAGTCCATTTATATGTTGCCAAATATACAGATGAAGATAAAGTTGAAAGTGGAGGAGGCTTAGCAGAAGAAAGTGAAGAAATTACAGTGTTAGAAACTTCTTTTGATGAAGCTTTAAAAATGATAGAAAACCAAGAAATTATAGATGCAAGAACCATTATGTTGTTGTATCATTTGAAAGTGAAAGGATCAATATAGTAAACAAGACCTCACAGGTTTTGAAAACCTGTGAGGTCTGAAAAAATTAATTACAATTAGTTGAAGAAAATTATATTAAAATATTATTTGCCAATATTTGCATCAGCATTAATATTTATAGCACCAATTATTTTAATTAATTATTCAGAGGATGATTTTTCTGATATAATAATCGGATTATCTCTTTTAGTAATTTTTTTAACTTTTGTTTTAGGAACTTTAAATTATAAATTTGGTGATAAACTAACTTTTAATAATAGGAAAAAAAGTATAAAGAAGGATTTATTTCAAGAATTTATTTACAAAGGGTTTGATGATAATGAAGTTTCAGTTTCAGGATATTTAGAAAATTATTATACAATTATTTCAGATGAAAGAGATTCAACTTATCCTAATAAATGGATTGAAATTATTATTTTATTTAATCCAAAACAACAAAGTCAATTTATACCTAATTATGTTTTTCAAAAATTATATAATCAAGGTAAAAATAATTACTCTTGGAACTCTAACAGTTTAACGATTAAAAAAGTTTATGGACTAAAAGTTCCAAAATATCGAAATATTAGAGATATAATTGATGAAGCTATTAAAATATTAAGAGATAATAATATAGAATCAATTAAAGGAGAAGAATGGGATTCATCATTAAAAGAAAGTGTTACTCATTACAGACAGATATCAAGTTTAAAAAATTAGTGATAATTAGTGAAATTAGTGTCTAAATGCAAAAACTAAAAAAAGCCAATTTGTACAGAAGCGAACTAATTCCCATTAGTGGAAAATTAGTAGAACGTTACAATAAATGTTTGTTGAAATTAGGTTTTTCAGCAACAAAACTCACCAATTTTTCAATTGATGGAGTAGGTTGGAGTCCAGAAATTGCCGAAGAAAAAAAAGAGTCTTTTTATTTAAATAATGGTGAAGCAAACTCACATGCTATCATTATTTTACCAAAACAAAAAGGCTTACCTGTGTACAATCCGTTTCATTCTTTCGACAGAGAATTAATGAAAATTATCTTTAGAAAACATGGAGATAAAATTAATAATATTACAAGAGATTCCGCAATTTGTATAGATTTTGATCAAAATATAGATACATTTTACGAGCCTTTAGACGTTTTAAAATATAAAGAAATCAATATTAAATTTCATCTAATAAATAATTTAGATGTTGCAAAAGCCGAGCAATTAAAATTGATTGAAACCTTTAACAAAGACACAAATTTTATAGATGAAAGTATCCATCAACAACTATTAGCATCCGCTAAAAAGTATGGCGATTTAAGAGAAAGAACATTAGATTTAGAACCGATTTCTTTTACATCAGATTCTTTTTATACAAAAGCATTTGGCGGAATATTTGTTTTAAGAGATTTTGTAAAACCAATCTTAATTTTCGAAAAAGAAGAAACATACAAAGAAGCCATAAACGACACAATGTATGATGTTTTAATGTATCATATTTCTCATAAAGAATTAATAGATAAATTATTAAGTTACGAGGTAATTGAATTTAATTTAAATGAAGAAGTTTCAGGAAAAAGATATGATAGAATTAAAAAATACATTTTTTCAGAATTTTTAAAAGAAACCAATCACCCAGTAAAAGATATTTTAAAAGACCCCATTTTATTTAAAAGTTATTTGAATAAAATAGATATAAATGCTCGTAAAAAAGTGATGGGTTTAGAACTTTTTCTCCAAAAGAAAGAGCTTTCAAAAACACTAAAAGCGAAGGATATTTTAGATGATGAATTATTTGTCGCTTTAAACAAACCACATTCCTCTTTAAAACCAGCAAACCAAGATTTAATTTGGTATTTGTTGGTAAACATTGCACCAAAAGATGTTTTATTTTTATATTGGTATGATAAAGAGCATTTTTATGAGCGATTTGAAAAGTTAGACGAATCTGTTCAAGATTGGGTGATTGAGACGATTAAGAATGGGTATTAGGTTGGAAGAATGAAGCACGAAGTTGGAAGAATGATGTGTGAAGTTGGGAGTTTGAAGCGTGAAGTTTGAAGATGAAGTTGGAAGCTAGAATAGGAGATAAAAATGGATTTTCGTATATTTATAAAAAGAAAACGAATAAGTTTTAAATTTGAAAATCTTATTATTTGGCAAAAGTCTATGGATTTGGGCGAGGATATGAATTTGTTAGCCAAGAGCTTTCCCAAAGAAGAAATTATATGATTGAAGAAAATTTTAATAATCAATATAAAAAATGTTTCAACTTAATGAATATGATAATAGCATTTAGAAAAAAAATAAAATAAGAAGTTGGAAGATGGAAGTAAGAGTATGAAACTTCCAACTTCAAACTCCCAACTCCAAACAATTTTTAAAAAAATAACACAAAATAACATAAGAGTAAAAAACTTCAAACTTCGAGCTCCCAACTTCAAACTTTTAAACCATGACATTAGAACTCATTATATTTATCGCCTCAATTGTATTCGGAATCATTATTTATTGGAGAGAATCTCAAACGAACAGAGTTTATCGATTTTTTAATAAACTAATGAATTCGAAAGAATTACAGATGAAACCTACCGATAAAAAAGGGTTTGTTTACGAACAGAATTTCCTTTTAAGACTGGTATTTATCGTTTCACTTTTCTTGGTTGGAATTTTAATCGCTCGTTTTTTAATTCCGATTGATTTAGCAACAATTTCTTTATTTGCTTCGATGATTTTTGGAACGTTAGTAGGAACGTATTTAGCTGGATTTATTTTTAAATCATCTGCAATTATAGACGAACAATCAGATTCTTTAGAAGAAAAATTTAACGATGTTGTAGAAAAAGGAAAAGATTTTATAGAAGATTTAAAAGGAGAAGAACCAGTGGCAATTAAAAAAGCACAAGAAGAAATAGAAAAGCCAAAAGCAGAAGAGAAGAGCGCAAGAGAGCGTTTAAAAGATAAAGGACTGCTTTAAAGTAGTTGAATTAAGTTTGAAGTGGGAAGCATGAAGTTGGAAGTTGGAGTAGAAAAAAGAAGTTATAATATGTAAGTATGAATTAAATTGCAATTAAAATAAGAATATAAGTCATTAAGGAAAATATCATCAAATTATAAATTAAAATTATTAATATGAAGCTTCCAGCTTCAAAATATAAAGTATGAGTGAGAAACTTCAAGCTTCCCACTCCCAACTTCAAACTGTAAAGTATGAGTAAGAAACTTCAAGCTTCCAACTTCATACTTCAAACTCATAATTATGATAAAAAATTATTGGAATAAAGGATCAAAACAGAAAAAGAGAGTCATTATATTCTCTTTAATAATCATTGCATTATTGTTCTTTTTAAGAGACGATTATCAACCAGCATTGTTGTTTTTTAGAAAGTTCATATTTATAATTCTATTGTGTTTTACTATTTTGTATTTTGGATTAAGAAAATTTCGAAAATCGGCAAGTACAGGAAGTAGAATAGGAATATTATTTGTTTTAGCACTCTTTTTTG
This sequence comes from Polaribacter cellanae, assembly GCF_017569185.1. NCBI lineage: Bacteria > Pseudomonadati > Bacteroidota > Flavobacteriia > Flavobacteriales > Flavobacteriaceae > Polaribacter > Polaribacter cellanae. Next base: position 4,099,678 of record NZ_CP071869.1, read on the forward strand.
GAGCCATTTATTATGTAGGTTTTCAATCGAAAATGTACAATTATATGCAGACGTATAATGTATTTAACGATTTAAAAAGAATTGAAATTGCAGAACTTCCATTAACACAAAATGAGAGAATTCAGCCTTTAAGAAATATTTTTTCGATGGCAAACGAATCTGTTGGCGAAACCAAAGATGTTTCCCTGCCACATTTGGTAAGAGTAGATGGACATAATCAATGGACAATGGCAATTCAACCCACAGAAAAATATTATTGGCAGGGTTTAAAAGACAATACAGAAGAGGTTTTTTCTGTGTCGAGCACAACTCCTTTTCCAAGATTTTCGAGTGAAAATAGAATTCCAGTTACATTTTCAATTGGCGAATCTCTAAAATTTAGCAGAAATACGTATAACGCAGTTGTACAAAGATTAAATCCTTGGATGTTGTTTAATTACGAACCAAGTGACACGTTTTACATGAAAAACGACAAAGATGCTTGGGTTCAGGTAGTTAGTTTAATAAAATGGAGAGGATTCTTTTTTCCATATCCAACTTTTGGAGGAGTAATGGTTATAGAAAATGGCGAGCATTCTTGGAAAGACTATTTAGAGCGAATTACTATTGGGAAAGGGACTTATATTTCTCCAGAAGAAATGAAAAATTACGAATATCTGACAAAACAAAACACATTGTCGGAAAAAGTATCTCGTTTGCAAGCAGAATCTTTAAAATTTTTAGCAGGTTTTTCTGACCCATTACCTTGGAATATGAAAAGTGCAGTAAAAATTCCAGTAGCTCCAAAAGACCAAAACGAGCAACCTTATGTAACCGATTTCGATTTTTCAGATACCAAAGTTGGTGCTTACAGTGGTTTGTATCATTGGTTTGGTTTAGAACCAGTTGGCGCAGAAAGAACCAGTTTAAGTTACAGCGTTTTTATTCCTGCAGATGGAACAGATAAGTTCTATTATTACGATCATGCATCTAAAAAACAAGGTTATGCAGGCGTTTCTGCAATGCCTTTAAAAGTAAAAGAATCTAAAAAAGAATACGATTGGAATGCAAACACACCAGTAGAATTTAGACCTTATATTAAGAACATTGCAGGTAGAAAACGCATGTTTTTTTTAGGAACAGTTTCTACGATTAGTAACGATAATCCGAATCAGTTTGATGGTTCTGCAACACCAGATTTAGCTTTGGTAGACAGCGAATACAGAGATGTTGTCTGGATTAATGCGAAGAAACCAAGCACTTGGAACGAGGAGGTTTACAAGCAATTAAATGAAGCTTGGAGAACCAGCGAAAGAGAAAATATTTATTTCGAAAAAGAGTTAACAGTTCTAGAAAAAAATCAGGCAATATTAGATTCCATTCAATTGATTTCTAAAAAGGAAAAGAACATTAAAGAAATTCAACGTCTTCAAAAACAGATAGATTCTATTCGCATTAATCAGTAATTTTTTTTGGAGCTATTTCCTGCTTTCGTTACTCGCTTTTTATCTCTTTCCAAGAGCTAAAAGAGCTCAAACAGGCCACTCAATCAGGGCTAAGCTTGTTTGCAAACCATATTACTTATTTAAAAACCTTTCAGAATTAATAATTTGAAGGGTTTTTAGTTTTACTGAAATAATCAAAACAGTTACATCATATTCCATAGAATTATATTCCTTGGAAAATAAATATTTATTTCGTAACTTTGTACTCAGTTTAAGACCAATCAAAATGAAAACTAGCAAACTAGTATTTTACATAAGCACAGGTTTACTTACTTTACTAATGCTTTTTTCAGTAAGTATGTATCTTTTTAATCATATAGAAATTCAAACTGCATTTTTAACATTAGGGTATCCAACCTATATCATTTACCCATTAGCATTTGTTAAAATTTTAGGATTAATCGCTATTTGGTTTATAGCTAACAAATCTCTAAAAGAATGGGCATATGCAGGTTTCTTTTTCAATTTTGTTTTGGCATTTTTTGCTCATTATATGATTTCAGATGGCGAACATATGGGAGCATTAGCCGCAATTATAGTATTAGTAGTTTCTTACATATTCAATAAAAAAGTAAATAATGGCAGATAATACAACATCAAAAATAGTTTTAACAAATAAAAACTATTTAGCAGAAGCAAAAATGAGAAATCATTTTGCAGTAATAGACGAACCCGTAAACGCAGGTGGAGATGACAATGGCCCAACACCAGTAGAGTATTTATTAACTGCAATTGGAGGTTGTGTTTCCATAACTTTGCGAATGTATGCCGAAAGAAAAGGTTGGGACGTTGGCGAAATTACAGTAAACGTTTCACAAATAAAAGACGAAAAGGGTTCTCATTTAAGTGAAGAAATTTCATTTTCAAAAGAAATTGACGAAGATCAAAGAAAACGATTATTAGTAATTGCTGGCAAATGTCCAGTCGCAAAAATGGTAAAAGGAGAAACTGAAATAGTTAGTAGTATTCAGTAGTTCAGTTTTTAGTAAGCAGTATTCAGTTGGCAGTCAAAGTTTTCAGTTCAACAGAAGCAATTACACAATTAAACAATTACACAAAATAAAAAATATATGAAAAAAATAGTAGCATTTGCAGGGAGTACAAGTTCAACATCCATTAATAAAAAATTAGTAACATTTACAGCAGAAAGTTTAGAAAAAACAGCATTTGATATCATAGACTTAAGAGATTTTTCTGTACCTATTTTTAGTGAAGATGAAGAAAAAGAAAATGGTTTTCCAAGTGATATGACAAAATTATCTAAAATGTTCGATAATTACGATGGTTTCCTTGTAGCGTTAGCAGAACACAATGGTTCTTATGCAGCAGCGTTTAAAAATATATTTGATTGGTGTTCGAGGATAAACAATAAAATATTTAGAGAGAAACCAGTATTATTAATGGCAACTTCTCCAGGACAAATGGGAGGAAAGTTTGTTTTAGCAGCAGCAGAACAACGTTTTCCAAGACATGCAGCAAAAGAATTATTAACCTTCTCTTTACCAAATTTTTCTGATAATTTTAAGGAAGGGAAAATTGTAAATGAAGAATATTTAACATTATTAACGCAACAAATAGAGCAGTTCGAAAACTTAGTAAATAATTAGAATATGAAAATAATTTTATACGGAAAACAAGGACATGCATACACAGTTGCATTTAAAAACTTCTTAAATTCTACTGATGTTCCTTACGTTTACAAAGATATTTCAAAAGATGTAGAAGCAAGAGAACATAGTAAAAAGTTGTACAATGGTGTTGCAAAATTCCCAACATTATTTGTAGATGATGCTGTGTATTTAACACCAACAACAGAAGAGTTTAATAAAATTATGCAAGATTTAAAGTTAAGAGCTTAATAAGTTGGAAGTTGGAAGAAAGAAAGTGGAAGTGAGAATCTGGGAGAAGGTGCTTTAGAAAAGAACTTTGAAGTGAGAACAGACTAAAGACTTAAGATTTAATAGGAAATTAGTTATTAAATTATAAACAATAACAGGCTAAGCTTGTCGAAACTTTTTTTATTTTGAATACTGAATATATGGGCGATATTTCTAAAGACATACAATCGAATTTTAAAGACGAAAAAATAAAAGCGTTAATTAATATAAAATATACTGCAAATTGGCTGAATAGTAAAGAAAACGACTTTTTTAAACCTTATGGAATTTCGCCTCAACAATTTAATATTTTACGAATTTTAAGAGGAGCAAAAAAAGAAATTAAGGTGCAGCTTATAAAAGATAGAATGATTGAACGTGCACCAAATGCAACACGTTTAATGGATAAATTATGTGATAAAAACCTAATAGAAAGAATTCGTTGCGAACACGATAGAAGGGTAGTGTATGTAAAAATTACAGAGGAAGGTTTAGAATTGCTTTCTAAAATTGATGTGAATAAAAATCTCTCTTTTTTGGAGAATTTAACAGAGAAAGAAGCTTCTCTATTAAGTGATTTATTAGACAAAATTCGATAGAAAAAATGTAAAAATTATGAAAAAAATAATTCACAAATCAGAAACAAGAGGAGAAGCAAATTACGGATGGTTAAAATCGTATCATACATTTAGTTTTGCTGGTTATCAAAATCCAGAAAGAATGAATTTTGGAATGTTACGTGTTTTAAATGACGATGTTGTGCAACCTAAAATGGGTTTTGGAACACATCCACACAAAAACATGGAAATTATTTCCATTCCTGTTTTTGGAGCACTTTCTCATAAAGATTCTATGGGTAATAAACGTTCCATAGAAGTTGGCGAAGTACAAGTTATGAGTGCAGGAACTGGTTTAACACATTCCGAATTTAACGATTCTAAAACAGATGCAGTTAATTTTTTACAACTTTGGATTCTTCCTGAAACAGAAAATGTAACACCAAATTACGAGCAAAAACTTTTTTTAGAAGCTGAAAGAAAAAACAAGTTTCAAGTGTTGGTTTCACCAAAAGACAAACAAATAGAAGGGTCTTTGCCAATACATCAGCAAGCATATATTTCTATGATAGATTTAGAACCTAATTTTGAAACGGAATATGAACTAAAAAATGGAGCGTATTTTTTCTTAATAGAAGGTGAAATTTTTGTTGCAGATGTAACTATAGAAAAGAGAGATGCAATAGGCATTACAGAAACAAACAAAGTTGTAATCAAAGCAACAAAAGAAAGCAAGTTACTAGTTGTAGATGTTCCAATGATGTAAAATTATCAGCTTTCCTGCAAGGTTTTAAAAATCTTTTAGGTATAAAGCAATTTACCAAATTATGCCTACAAGATTTTTAAAACCTTGCAGGATAAAAGACTTGAGCAAAAAGCCAAAGAATCAAATTCTTTGGCTTTTTCTTTTCAAAAAATAGGCATATATTGCAAAGTATTATGCGTGCATAATAAATTTAATTCCAGATATATGAAATATAAACACATTTTTGAGCCATTAGATTTAGGATTTACAACTTTAAAAAATAGAATTTTAATGGGTTCTATGCATACAGGTTTAGAAGAAGAAAAAAACGGAATAGATAAAATTGCAGCTTATTATGCAGAAAGAGCAAAAGGTGGAGTAGGACTAATTGTTACTGGAGGAATCGCACCAAATATACAAGGTTGGACAGCTCCTTTTTCTGCAAGAATGTCAACCAAGAAACACGCAAAACATCATCAAAAAATAACAGAAGCTGTACATGCAGTAGGAGGAAAGATTTGTATGCAAATTTTACATGCAGGACGTTATGGATACCATCCTTTTAATGTTGCTCCATCAAAAATAAAATCGCCAATAACACCTTTTAAACCATTTAAATTAAAAGAATCTGGAATTAAAAGAACCATTCGCGATTTTGTAAACTCTGCAAAACTATCTAAAATTGCTGGTTATGATGGCGTTGAAATTATGGGTTCAGAAGGATATTTAATTAATCAATTTATTGTAAAAAGAACCAATAAAAGAACCGATTCTTGGGGGGGAGATTATAAAAACAGAATGCGTTTACCCATTGAATTGGTAAAACAAACAAGAGAAGCTGTGGGTAAAGAGTTTATTATTATTTACAGATTGTCGATGTTAGATTTGGTGGAGAATGGAAGTTCTTGGGAAGAAGTAGTTCGATTGGGAAAAGAAATCGAAAAAGCAGGAGCAACCATTATAAATACAGGAATTGGTTGGCACGAAGCAAGAATTCCAACCATTTCTACAGCAGTTCCAAGAGGTGCATTTACTTGGGTTACTAAAAAAATGAAGGAAGAAATTTCTATTCCATTAATTACTTCTAACAGAATTAATATGCCAGAAACTGCAGAGAAAATACTTGCAGAAGGACATGCAGATATGATTTCTATGGCAAGACCATTTTTAGCAGATCCTGAATGGGTAAAAAAAGCAAAAGAAGAAAGAGCAGATGAAATAAATACTTGTATTGGTTGCAATCAGGCTTGTTTAGACCATGTTTTCGAACAAAAGGTAGCAAGTTGTTTGGTAAATCCAAGAGCTTGTCATGAAACAGAATTAAACTATAATCCAACTGAAAATAAAAAGAAAATAGCCGTAATTGGAGCTGGACCTGCAGGTTTAGCAGCAGCAACAATTTCCGCAGAAAGAGGTCATAAAGTAACGTTATTTGATGCAGATAAGGAAATTGGTGGGCAATTTAACATCGCAAAACAAATTCCAGGGAAAGAAGAATTTTATGAAACATTGCGTTATTTTCGCAAACAAATAGAATTGCATAATGTTACTTTAAAATTAAATACCAGAGTTTCTGTGGAAGATTTACAGTCATCAGATTTCGATAAAATTGTAATTGCAACAGGAATTAAACCAAGAGAATTAAAAATAGAAGGCATAGATCACCCAAAAGTATTGAGCTATTTAGACGTTTTAAAACATAAAAAACCAGTAGGAAAACGAGTAGCAGTTATTGGAGCAGGAGGAATTGGTTTTGATGTTTCTGAATATTTATCGCACGAAGGAGAATCTACATCACAAAATATAGATGCTTGGTTAAAAGAATGGGGAATTGATAAATCTCTAGAAGCACGATCTGGAATTGAAGGTGTAGAACCAGAATATCATCCTTCTCCAAGAGAAATTTTTATGTTTAAAAGAAGTGCTGGAAAATTTGGTGGAAATTTAGGAAAAACAACAGGCTGGATTCATAGGTCTACTTTAAAGAAAAAGAAAGTGCAATTCATTGGAGAAGTACAATACACAAAGATTAGCGACCGAGGTTTACACTTCATAAAAGAGAAAGAAAATAAAGTTTTAGAAGTAGATAATGTGGTTATTTGTGCTGGGCAAGTTCCATTTAAAGAGTTATATCAACCTTTAATAGATGCAGGAAAAAGTGTACACGTAATTGGTGGCGCGGATTTTGCAAGTGAATTAGATGCAAAAAGAGCCATAAATCAAGGGGCGAGATTGGCAGCAGAGTTGTAAAGTTTTCTTACTTTTGAGGCAAATTAAAACTGATACAATGAAAAAAATATTTTTATTATTTGTACTTATTCAATCTGGATTTGCATTTTCTCAACAAGAACCAGAATTTGTAAAATACAATGCTAAAAATGCAGCAAATATATTTTACTACAATTTATCCGAAATTCCGAAAAAAATTAAAGTAAAGAAAGAGGTTACAAAAAATAAAACATTAGCGAATCTTCGTAAATATAATGATAAAATAAAAAATATAGCATTCTTAAACTCTCCGAAATTACAAGAATTAGAATTAACAATTAATTCTTTGGGAAAGCAATTATACTCTAACAGAGATTTAGCAGAGAAAATAAGTAAAAAAATTGAGACAACAATTTTACCTATTAGAGATAGTATCGATGTTTATGAGAAAACTTTAAATGAGAATTTAAAAAGCTTTTTGTCTAAAAGGCAGTTTAAAAAGTGGTTAAAATACCAAAAAGCAGAAAAAAGAAAACTATTGCCAGAAAGACCTAAAAGTAAAAATAGAGCACCAACTAATAGGAATAGAATGCGAAGAAATCGACAAGGACTTGGTGGTAGAAGATTCTAATTTTTTTCGTTTTTTTATTTTATGAATAGCTTCTTCTTTATTTTGCTTTTCAACAAAACAAAAAAATAATTTACAATTTTCTTAATCTAAAAACTGTAAATCTCATTAGAAGAAATACCTTTTTCTTTAATTTGCCAGACTTAGTAACTATAAAATAATTTTACCTTTTCTCAAGTTGAACAAACAAAATAAATTAGCGATATTTGTCAATTAACTAATAACTAACTAACAGGAAAGAATTATGGGAATGAATAAAAATACAGTACTTGCATGGGCAACTTTTATTATGATTATAGTAGGATTGGCTTTAATTGCTTTGGGCGCATTTAGGTATGATGATGTTGCAGGTTGGGGTTTTGCAGCTGTTGGTATTGGTTTTTTTGCAGTAGCTTGGGTTTTTAACGCCTTAAAAGGAAGAGTATAAATAAAGTCTACAGTTTTCAGTAGCAAGTTTTCAATAATAATTAAAAAGATAAAAAATGAGTGACGATAAGAAAGTCATCTTTTCGATGAATAAGGTTTCTAAAACCTATCAATCTACAGGAAAACAAGTTTTAAAAGATATTTATTTAAGCTTTTTCTATGGAGCTAAAATTGGTATTCTTGGTTTAAACGGATCAGGAAAATCTACATTGTTAAAAATAATCGCAGGTGTAGAAAAGAATTTCCAAGGAGATGTTACTTTTTCTCCTGGTTATAAAGTAGGTTATTTAGAGCAAGAACCACAATTAGATCCAGAAAAAACAGTGTTAGAAGTTGTAAAAGAAGGTGTTGCAGAAACTGTAGCAATTCTTAACGAATACAACAAAATAAATGATATGTTTGGTTTGGAAGAAGTGTATTCGGATGCAGATAAGATGGAAAAACTAATGAACCAACAAGCAGAATTACAAGATAAAATTGATGCTGCCAATGCTTGGGAATTAGATACCAAATTAGAAATTGCTATGGATGCTTTGCGTACACCAGATTCTGACAAGAAAATAGGGGTTTTATCAGGTGGAGAAAAACGTAGAGTTGCCTTGTGTAGATTGTTATTACAAGAACCAGAAATTTTATTGTTAGATGAGCCAACAAACCACTTGGATGCAGAATCTGTACATTGGTTAGAGCATCATTTGGCACAATATAAAGGAACTGTAATTGCAGTAACGCACGATAGATATTTCTTAGATAATGTTGCTGGATGGATTTTAGAATTAGATAGAGGTGAAGGAATTCCTTGGAAAGGAAACTACTCTTCTTGGTTAGACCAAAAATCGCAAAGAATGGCGCAAGAAAGCAAAACAGCTTCTAAACGTCAAAAAACGTTAGAACGAGAGTTAGAATGGGTTCGTCAAGGTACAAAAGGACGTCAAACCAAACAAAAAGCACGTTTAAAAAACTACGATAAATTAATGAGTCAAGACCAGAAACAGGTTGACGAAAAATTAGAAATTTACATTCCTAATGGACCACGTTTGGGAACCAATGTTATAGAAGCTTCAGGAGTTTCTAAAGCATATGGAGATAAATTGTTATATGAAAACTTAGAATTTAATTTACCACAAGCAGGAATTGTTGGAATTATCGGGCCAAATGGAGCTGGTAAAACCACTATTTTTAGAATGATTATGGGAGAAGAAACTCCTGATGCAGGAGAATTTAAAGTAGGTGAAACTGCAAAAATTGCCTACGTAGACCAGGCACATTCAGATATCAATCCAGATAAAACTATTTGGGAGAATTTTTCTGACGGCCAAGATTTGGTAATGATGGGAGGAAAGCAAGTAAATTCTCGTGCTTATTTAAGTCGTTTTAATTTCTCTGGAAGTGAGCAGAATAAAAAAGTAGCAACATTATCTGGTGGAGAAAGAAATCGTTTGCATTTAGCAATGACTTTAAAAGAAGAAGGAAACGTATTGTTATTAGATGAACCAACGAACGATTTAGATGTAAACACTTTACGAGCATTGGAAGAAGGTTTAGAAAACTTTGCAGGTTGTGCAGTGGTTATAAGTCACGATAGATGGTTTTTAGACAGGGTTTGTACACATATTTTAGCTTTCGAAGGCGATTCTCAAGTGTACTTTTTTGAAGGTTCTTTCTCTGATTATGAAGAAAATAAGAAAAAACGTTTGGGTGGTGATTTAATGCCAAAACGTATTAAATATAAAAAGTTAATTCGATAAGTATCGATTTATAATAATAGAAGAAGAAAGCAACTAAAGAAATTTAGTTGCTTTTTTAGTTTTGAATCGTTTTTTCATCTTCCTTAAAAATATATTTGTTTATTATATATTCTGTAATTGGGTCTAATTCTCTTAAAGTTTCTGGATGAATTCCTCTTTGGTTAAAAAACTCCATTTTTCCAGTTGTAGATCTTCCATACCAAATTAATGGATCACCATTTTTAAAAAATTGACTATCACTATCTACTTCCATTTTTTTAAATTCATCGATATCAATTTTATAGATGGTATTATCAATAGCATTATTATTTTTACAAGAAGAAGTTTCAAAATGATTTTCTTGCCAAATAATACAGTTTTTTGTAGTATGATTATAGATAAAATAAGACACAGGAAAAAGAGCTAAAATTGAAATAATAATAAGTTTACTTTTATACTTTTTGTTAGAGTTTTCTTTAGACAATTTCTTTGACCTTACTTCTCTTTTCGAAATGATAATTTCTTCTCTAGGATTATTATTTGTTAAAGGTGCTTGCTGTTTTTTACAAGAATTCTCAAAATCGGAATAATCTTTAAAACCCAAATATTTAGCAATTATATTTTTTAATTCATTGTTGGGTTCTCCAGCATTGTTTTTCCTACTTTCTACGTATTTATTATAATAATTTGTAAGAGTTTTTGTGGAAACGATATTTATTTTATGATATTTTTCCTCCAAAATTTTATCAATAAAAAAATTAAAACAGCCATTTTTTTTTACACTATCATTTTCTTTTTCTGTTTTTAACGTTTCAAATAAATTAGTAAATAATTCTCTTAACATAAGTATTTTGTTGGTTTTCCAAAGTTAGAAATAATTTAGAAAAAAATTTCCAAACCGCTTAGAAAATCATTTCTATTTCTTTTCCAATCATTTTCTAACCGAAACATTCATTCTCATTGGATATTTGCAGTAGAATTAATTCTCTGTAAAAAGAAAAGGAGCATTACTTCTAAAAACGAGTTTGAAATCGTGGCGTTTTTTTTGAATTGGGAAAACAATACTACAAAGCTATTTCACTCTACAACTTCCCACAAAAGAGGCGCGCGACTCTTTTAAATTTTAATGTGTTGCTGGCAACAAAAAAGCTGAATTCTAAAATTCGGACAGCAACACTTTTGTCTAATTTTTAAAAGAACAAATCATGAAAAAAGTATTTATAGCATTCGCAATACTATTTGCAAACGGAGTTTTTACATCTTGTACAGATTTAGAAGAAAAAACTACAAAAATGGAAATTTTAGCTACTGATGGAGAAGAAGGGCAAGATCCAGATTATGACGAAGATGATTCTGATGTAGGAAATACAGGAGGAGGTAATTAATTTTTTTTGAATTAAGATTTATAGTACTTTAGAGGGATGAAAATTAAAATTTTATTCCTCTTTTTTGTTATGTTTTTTTTATCAAATACTTTTTTATCTTATCAAAAACTAGAAAAGAGTATTACTTTTGATAGTATTTATAAAACAATAAATCTATACAGTAAGCGAAAAGAAAATATAAAAGCCTTATTATATTCTAAAAAACTTTTAAAAAAAGGTTACGAAAATAATAATAAAAATCAAAGAGCAAAAGCAAGCTATAAGGTTGCTGAATTTCAAAATAAACTCAATCTAAAAGATAGTGCTTATTATTATCATATTAAGTCTAAAAAATTATATCTCGAATTGAATGATAGTATTCAAGTTGGTAGAAATTTATTAAACATTGCTATTATAGAATCAAACTTTGGAAGTTATTCAATAAGCGATTCAACAGCAGTTGAATCTTTAAAATATATAAATGGAAAAAGAAAAAGATCTGTAGCATCCGCCTATAATTGTTTAGCAATCAATTCAAAAAAGCGTTTTTTATATAAAGATGCAATAAAATATTATAATAAAGCAATTGGTATTTCTAACAAGAAAAGTTCTAAATTATTATATAAAAATAATCTTTCAATTATTTACAGGGACTTAAAAGAGTACTCAAAATCAATTTTAATCTTAGAAAATTTATTAAAAGATTCAATCTCAAATAAAAAAACTAATGCAAGAGTTATAGATAATCTTGCTTATGTTAAATGGTTAGAGAATTCAAATAATAATGTATTAAATGACTTACTAGATGCTAAATTAATCAGAGTAAATCAAAAAGACAATTTTGGGTTGATTGCTTCTTACAGTCATTTATCAGATTATTTCAAAGAAAAAAACAAAGCTAAATCACTTTTTTATGCAGAAAAAATGTATAAAACTGCCAAAAAAGAAAATGCTTCTAATGGCTTGTTAGAAGCTATAGATAAAATTGTTCAATTAGAATCAGCAGAAAAATCTATTATATACTATCAAAAAAGTATTCATTTAAGAGATAGTCTGCAAAAAGAAAAAACAAAAAGACAATACAAATTTGCTAAAATTAAATACGATTATGAGGAAGAAGAAAAACAAAAATTAAAATTCGAAGCTTTAGCAACAAAAAATCAATTAATTGCAGAACAAGAAAAAAACCAAAAGAAAAATATAATCATCTTCGCAATATTGTTAATTGCTGGTTTAGTGTTTTTAATTTATCGAAGAAAACAACAAAACAAAAAAAGAATTTTACAAGAAAAATATAAAACAGAAACAAAAATAGCAAAAAGATTGCATGACGAATTAGGCAATGGAATTTATAATGCAATTACTAAAGTGCTGAATCCGAAATTTGAAACCGAAGAAATTGTACAAGATTTAGATAAATTGTATTTGCAAACTCGAGCAATTTCACATGAAAACGATTCTGTAGAAACAGGCGAAGATTTCGAAAATTATTTTAGAGAATTAGTAACCAGCTACAATTCTAGCGCTTGTAAAATTATTTTAAAAGGTTTGTCTTCCTTAGAATTAAGTTTATTATCTATAGAAAAACAAATTGTGGTTTACAGAGTTTTTAATGAGCTATTTGTAAATATGAAAAAACATAGCAAAGCAACATTGGTAGTTATTTCTTGCAAAAAAACAGGCAATAAATTAGAAATGATTTATAAAGATAATGGTGTTGGGTTTAGAGAAAATATGTTTGTTATTAAAAACGGACTCAAAAATATGGAAATCCGTATTAATTCCATTAAAGGAACTCTTAATTTTGATGTTCAAGCTAACAATGGTTTTAAAGCAACCATTCGTTTTAAAAGATAAGTATGTTTCAAAAAGTATTAATTGCAGAAGATTTTGATATTATAAATAGCGGATTAAAAGCTACTTTAGAAAAAATGAAGATTCCTAAAATCACTCATATTTCTTATTGCGATGAAGCTTTTTTAAAATTGAAAAAAGCAAAATTAGAAGGGAATCCGTTCGATTTATTAATAACAGACTTATCATTTGTAGAAGATCATCACAAACAAAACATTACGTCTGGTGAAGCTTTAATTGAAAATGTAAGAAAAGAATTTCCTACTTTAAAAATAATTGTTTTTTCTGTGGAAGACAAGCCATTTCGTATTCAACATTTATACAATCATTTAAAAATTGATGCTTATGTATGGAAAAATAGAAACGGACAAAAAGAATTGGAAAAAGCCATTCAGCAAATTTATGAATCTAAAAGTTTCTACATTTCAGAAGATTTAAGAGAAGCCATTCACCCTAGAAAAGCCATTGAAATTACGGAATATGATATTCATATTATAGAACATCTTTCCGAAGGAATTTTGCAAGATAATTTACCTGAATTATTTGTAAAGAAGCAAATAAAACCATCAGGTAAAAGTTCTATAGAAAAAAGATTAAAATTTTTAAAGGAACATTTTAACGCGAAAAACCCAACTCATTTAGTGGCTATTGCTAAAGATTTTGGGTTGATTTAAGAATTAATATTTACTACAAATTATTTAGACTACGGATTTCCGTAGTCTTTTTTTGTTTTAGGAAGTTAGATTTGTTGAAAATTTAAAATATACACAATGAAGAAAATTTCCTTATTAATTTTAATATTCTTTTCTCTTAAAACTTTTTCTCAAGATAAAAAAAAGCAACCTGAAAAAGTAAAAACAAAAATGGAAGTATTTACTTCAAAGACTGGAGTTATTTCAAAATATACAGATTTTAATTTAGATAAACTGAAAACTATATATTCTAATTCAGAAACAAGAATAAGAAAATTAAGCAGTGGAAATATTGAGAATTATTTTTATCAAATTGAAAAGCAAGGAAAGTATGGAAGTTCAACAGCATCTATTGAATATTCAGATCTTTTGGAAACAATTAAAGCACTAAATAAATTAGCATCAGAAGTTGATATTGATCTTAAAAGCGAACCAGATTATATGGAAAATAAATTTATTTCTGAGGATGGTTTTCAGTTAGGTTATTATATATCTAAGAATAAGGCAAATTGGTTTATTAAGTTAGAAAAGTTTGGTTCTGATAAAACTTTATTTATCAAAGATTTAGAAAAATTGAAAATAGCACTTCAACTAGCTAAAAGTAAAATTGAAAAATTAAAAAGCAAATAAATTATGGAATATAAAGTAATACCATTTGTGCCATCAATAAATAGAAATAAAGAAAATTCTACAGAAGTTGCACAACAATTAGAAGATATTATAAAACATCATTCTAACCAAGGTTGGGTATATGTAAGAGTTGAAAGTGTAGAAACTTTTATCGTTCCAGATGCTGGTTGTTTTGGTCTGGGGGCAAAACCAGGCTATATGGCTTCTCGTCAAATGATAGTTTTTAGTAAATTAATTTGAAAATAATAATACTAAATCTTATAAAATTGTACTGGTTTTTTAAACCTAAAAAAAAATCAGCGAAATGTATTTTTAGAAAAAATTGCTCTAACTATATTTATGATAAAACATTTAATGAAGGGTTTATATCAGGCATAAAAGCATTAAAATTCAGAATTAATAACTGCAAATATGGTTTTGAATTATTTGTGAATCCTACAGATAATAAAACATATATGATTCTACCAAACAAAGATGTAATAAATGAAAAAGAGATTGCAGAAAGACTATTATAATAGCCATAAAACCTTACGAAAATTCGTAAGGTTTTGTTTTAAAAAAATAGTATTTTAGAATCGGCTATGAAAAATTACATTTTACTCTTTTTTATTCTTTTAAGTTATAAATCGGTTTCTCAAAACGTTTACAAAACACCTTCAGGAAAAAAGTACCATTTATCTTCTTGTAGAATGGTAGAAAATGTTTCCAAAAAAATGTTAGGAAAAGCTGCTATTTCTAAACATAGATTAACTCCGTGTAAAATTTGCAAACCACCAAAAGTAAAAGATTTAATAAATACGTATAATTTTTCTAACAAAGCAGTTGGAAAATCTACATTTGTTAGATGTAAAGGAACCACTAAAAAAGGAACAAGATGTAAACATCGTACAAAAATTGCGAATGGATATTGTTATCAGCATACAAATCAAGATAATAAAGTGAATCCTAAAAAGCCAGCTTCTTCAAAATCTAAAACCTCACTTTGTGGCGCAAAAACAAAATCTGGTAAAGCCTGCAAGCGTAAAGTAAAAGGCGGAGGTTATTGCTATCAACATAAATAAAGCTAATTTTAAATACGGATTTCCGTAATATTTTTTTATTTTTTAAATATATTTTTGCATAAATTATAGATTGGGGGAATAATTTTGCTATAAATTTTTAAGAAAGAACAAACCTTACGGATTTCCGTAAGGTTTTGTTTTTTAGTGAGTTTACTTTTGGGTAAACATTAAAATAATAAGTTATGGCGAATTATTATGTAAATAAAAAAGCACAATCAAATAGAGATCACGAAGTTCACAAAAGTGGATGCTCCTGGCTACCAGAATTAGAAAACAGAATTTACTTAGGTAGCTATAATAACTGTAAAGAAGTTGAAAATTATTATACTAAAGTTAATGGTTGTTATTGTTCTAACGATTACCAAACTTCTTAAAATAACTCTATGGAATTTCAAAACAAAATAAAAGCAATCGCAGATAAAATTGCTTTACTAAAAGAAAAAATTGAGACAGAGGAATCTACAAAACATGCTTTTGTTTTGCCTTTCATTCATGCTTTAGGTTATGACTCTTTCAACCCAACAGAGGTTGTACCAGAGTTTACAGCAGATTTGGGTTTAAAAAAAGGAGAGAAAGTAGATTATGCAATTTTTCAAGACAACATTCCAATTTTAATTATAGAATGTAAAAACTGGAGAGAAACATTAGACAATCATAATTCTCAACTATTTAGATATTTTCATGTAACAAAAACACGTTTTTCTTTATTAACAAATGGTATACAATATCGGTTTTATACAGATTTAGAACAAACCAATAAAATGGATGTAAAACCTTTCTTGGAGTTTGATATAACAAAAGTAAAAGATTCAGATATTCATGAAATACTTAAATTTCATAAGTCTAATTTCGATGTTAATAAAATTGTAGATAATGCAAGCTCATTAAAATATACCAAAGAAATAAAAAAATGCATATCAGAAGAATTAATAAGTCCCTCCTTTGAGTTTTCTAGACTATTTGCAAATAAAGTTTATTCAGGAAGGTTAACAGAAAAGGTGATGAACGAATTTACAGAATTGGTTCATAAAGCTTTTAATCAAATAATAGGAGAGAAGGTTAACGATCGATTGAATTCTGCTTTAAACAAAGAATCAGAAAAACAACAAGAAGATATAGTTGAGGAAAAGCCAGCAGAAAGCAAAATCATTACCACAGAAGAAGAATTAGATGGGTTTAGAATTATAGTTGCCATTTTAAGAAGAAAACTACCTGTAGAAAGAATTAATCATAGAGATACACAATCTTATTTTGGAATTCTTTTAGATGATAATAATAGAAAACCATTGTGTAGACTTTATTTAAACACAAGTAATAAGTATTTAAGTGTATTTGATGAAAATAAAAAAGAAACAAAAATTACAATTGATTCTATTGATGAAATTTATAAATATGAGAGTCAACTTTTAAGTACAGTTGATTATTACATAGAAGACAAAAATTAAAAATATAATAATGAAAAAAAAGAGTCTATTTATTTTAGTAATATTATTTACAATCTTTTCTAAAGCACAAAATAAAGAATCTTCAACAAGAAAATTTATAGATGAAAGTAAATATACAAGAATTGATAAAGATTGGACTACTGAAGCAGAATTTAAATCAGGTATTGGAGAATATGTAAAGTTTTTCCCAATACAAGTTACAGATTTAAAAACAGGAAAAAAAATGAATGCTTTACAGTTAGATATGTTTATTAAAAAGCCCAATATTTATAAAACTGCTTGGGTAGGCTTAGAAGAGATTACTGATTTTATTAATTTTGTTGAAAAAAATGTAATTACAAATTTAAAGATGAAGTTGAAGGATAAGTCATCGGAATTTATTTTTAACGCAAAAGAAATGACACTATCTTACTTAGTTTATGAAAGAAGAAGAAGGATTACTATAAAATTAAACGATTATGATAATAGTGTAATAAAAAATTATACTTTTTGGACAGAATCTAAAGTAGATAATATTTCCAATTTATTAAGTGTTTTAAAAGTTATCAAATAAAAACACTAACAATTTATTTTTTTATTTTAATTACTAATTTAACACAAAAATAACCAATGAAAACCCTGCTTTTAATTTTTTCGCTACTTTTTATAACGTCTGCCTTCCAAACAAAAAAAACAGCTGTTTTTATTTGTATGACCAAATCAAGCAAAAAATATCACTTAAAAAAAGACTGTAGTGGACTTAAAAAATGCAAATCAAAAATTAAAAAAATTACTAAGAAAAAAGCAGAAAATGTAGGTAGAACTTTATGTAAAATTGAAAAGAAAAAATTAAAGAAAAAAAAATAATTCGGTAAGTAATAATTTTTACAAACATTAAAAAGCCTCATTTCAAAATCGAAATGGGGCTTTTAACTTCTACTTATTCCTTCGCAATAAAGAATGGTTAATAGTATTAAATTCAAAAAAAAATACTATTACAAATTTATAATTTTCCTGTTGTTTTTTAATAGGTATAAATACTCGTTTTTAATTTCTATGTTTACTTTTTCTTCGAGAAGTAGAACTGTTACTAACTCTTTTTTTATAAGCAACTTTTCTTTTAATTTTAGAGGCTTTTCTCTTTTTTGGAGCAACTTTATTTCTTGTTACAGAAGAATTTCTTGTGCTCGTGGTCGAAGGTCTTCTAGTAGGAACTGCTTTTTTAGTAGTTGCAATAGTGTTTCTTGAACTTACATTCGATGTCCTTCTTTTTGGTGTTACAAACGTATTTCTTCTTATGTTAGAATCATAATTTCTACTATTTGTATTTGTAGAAGTTCTTCTTCCTGAATTAGAAATTGTATTTCTTTTGATATTATAGCCCAACATTCTTGCTGAATTCGATTTTCTGTAAGAAATATTTTTACGTTTGTTATAGGTATTATTTCTAGTTACAGCAATAGGTTTCCTTCTTTTTAAAATTTTATTTCTACTTCCAATCCTTGCGTTTCTATTGGCTCTATAGTAAAAATACCTGCTATCTTCTCTAAATTGTGTATAGTTTCTTCTAAAATCATTTCTATAGAAATAAGCATCGTTATAATTACAAACTTTTCCTAAACTTAAATTTATAGGTATGCCATTATAATTGTAATATTCATTTTTTACATTCCCATAAAAAGTAGGAAAACCACCCCTGTTATAAACGACTCTTAAATTACCAACATTTGTAAGATTTCCTCTATAATATCTCAAAAAAACATTTCCAATTCTGGTAACATTTCCTCGGAAATCGTAATTTATAAAAACATTTCCTACACGTCTAATTCTTCCTCTATAATCTCTATCGACTCTTACACCATTTGTAGAAAAACGTCTTCCATTATAATCGTAATAACTATCGTTATAATGTGTATTAAAATCGAATTCTCCATTTAAAAATACAAAGAATTCTATGCCACGTTCTGTAAAGTTTACGGAATCGTCATAAGAGTAATATACCCTATTGCTGTTTGGTAATAAGTTGCCATTTTTGGCTTCAACAGTAGAAACCATCATGAACATTGCTAATAATAAAAGTATACCTTTTTTCATAATATATGGTTTTAAAGGGTTTTGCCTACTTTAATTGCTTTTCGGCTTTCGCATTTAATTGATAAGTTTTCAAAGAACGTGCCAAAAAATATAGATATAATACATATTATTAGCGTTTATTAATTTAATGTTATTTATTTATCTGGTAATTAGGTTGTTATTTTTTTTAAAAATTCAGAAAGAACTCGTAAATTTAGAATCGTTTTTACGACTATAAAATAAAATAAATTATATGATTAAAGCTATTGAGCAAAACTTACAAAGAGGAATAAAATTATTACATGGTTTAACAGATGAACAATATAGCAATACTTCAGTAGCACCTTATTATTCTAGCATTGGTTGTCACACCCGCCATATTTTAGATATGTTTTCTTGTATTTTTAATGGGTTAGATTCTAAAGAGATAGATTTAACAAAAAGAGAAAGAAACAAATTGGCAGAAAAACATACCAATGTAGGAATCGATTATTTTAACACAATAATTAAAAAGCTATACAGTTTAAATAGTAACGATTTGCAAACGGAAGTCGCAGTTATAGACGATTTAGGTTTAGGAAATGTTACTATACATACATCTTTAGCGTCTATTTTAGCCCAAGCACAAAGTCATACAACACACCATTATGCAACTATTGGTTATTTGGTGCATCATATAGGAATATGTTTACCAGAATCTGGTTTTGGGTTTAACCCTACAACTCCCCAAAAGTTAAGTGTTTAAAAGAGTTTTTGTAAAACATTAATACTGTTAACTTTGTAGATTAATAAAAAATTTAAAAATGATTATGATGTTTACAAAAAACAACGAATCTGTATTTACAATTTTGTTATTGATGTTTTGCTTTTTAAGGAAAAAAACAACTGTATTTAGGAAGAAATAGAGTTGATTTTAGAAGAAATAATGTGGTTGTTTTGCTCAATAAAAATTTCTGTACAATTTGTAGGATGTATAAATTTATACTCTTTTTTATGGTTGAAAAGCGTATTGTCTATCCTAAAAATATTTTCGAAATCTTTTATTCCTTCAGAAGTATATCTTGCAATTTTGTATTTTTTATCAGCAATTTTTTCTTCAATTTTAAACCAAGCACCACTTCCAATGCCTCCTAACCACGTTCCGTTTTCTAAATTAAAAACAGCTAAATTGGGTTCTTCTGTTCCTTTTAAATTTGGTTCGTTATTAAATTTATTAAAAAAAGATTCTTTGTATTCTTTTACAATGGATCTATTTTTATATTCAGTAATAATTTGGTTATAAGTATTATATATTAAATTATTTGTATTTGCTTTGATAACGTTTCCAATGGGGCTTGGTGTTAATAAATTAGATTCTTTTAACTTTTTAGTAATTTTTTTATTTGTTGAAGAAGCAATAATTACATCTGTTACGAAGCGTGCACAATTGGTTCCATTTTTAAGAAAAGCACCATAAGGAATTTCTTTAGTGTCTATTAATTGATGGATAAATGTATGTGCCTTCTTAAAATTAATTTCAGTATTAATGCTAGCAACTAATCTTCCATCTCCATGTGTTTTTTCTGGATGCTTTTCTAGCCAAAGTAAAATATCTTTTAAATTCGATAATTCGGCTTTTTTAAATTTTGCATTTACAGAAACTTTTAACTCTGGATCTGTTTCTTTACAACGAACACGACCATTTCCATAAGAAGTAATGTATCTGCCAAAATCGAAATAATTAATTTCAGAGTTTCCTTTTCTGATTAATAATAATGCTGCATGACCAGCTTGAACAGCGTGTTTTCCTCCAATTCCAATTTTTCGCCAAAAATCGCTCAATCTTTCCCAATAAGCAGGTCTTACAACTGTATCTGGGTAGGATAAAATAATTATGATTCCATCAGAATTTTGCATTCTTCTTAATTATTAAAAATAGCTTGTAGTAAAATTTTAAAAGTCTTGAATGCAAAATAAATGGTAAAAATCATTAAAATTCCTGCGATTATTAAAATGACATAAGAAAGATATTCATCAGGCGTGTTTTTAAACTTTTTTAAAGCTTTAAAGCCCATTGTTAATGTAATAGGAGAAGCTATAAAAAGAAAAACAAGAATGGCTAAATATTTTAAACCTTTGCCTAATAAATTTACATTTGTGCTCATTTATTGTAATTTAGAATCGAATTTCTAACATTTCCATACTTTTTTAAAAGTTTAGAAGCAGTCGTTTGGTCTATATTTAATTCTTTAACTAACATTTTTTCTCCTCTTTCTACTAATTTGTTGTTAGACAATTGCATATCTACCATTTTATTTCCTTTTACTTTTCCAAGCAGAATCATAGTTGCTGTAGAAAGCATGTTTAAAACCATTTTTTGTGCTGTTCCTGCTTTCATTCGAGAGCTTCCAGTTACAAATTCAGGTCCCACAACTACTTCAATAGGAAATTGAGTAACTTTCGATAAAGGACTGTTTTTATTGCATGTAATACAGCCTGTAATAATGTTGTTTTCGTTGCATTTTTCTAAGGTAGTAATTACATAAGGTGTGGTTCCAGAGGCAGCAATACCAACCACAACATCTTTTTCTGAAACGTTATATGTTTGCAAATCTAACCAACCTTGGTTTTTAGAATCTTCTGCGTTTTCTACTGCTTTTCTAATGGCAATATCTCCACCTGCAATTAAACCAACAACCAATTCGTGAGGAACTCCAAAAGTGGGTGGGCATTCAGAAGCATCTAAAATACCTAATCTACCAGAAGTTCCAGCGCCAATGTAAAAAAGCCTTCCACCATTTTTTAGTTTTTGAACAATTTGCATGGTTAATTTTTCTATTTCAGGTAAAGCTTCAGCAACAGCTAAAGGCACTGTTTTATCTTCGTTATTTATATTGACCAATAATTCTTTTACCGTCATTTTTTCTAAATGGTTGTATTTCGAATCTTGTTCTGTTGTTTTTACAAATGTCATATATCAAAAATACTGTTTTCCTGTAAGATTTCAAAAGTCTTGTAGGTATATTAGGTCGCAAATATTGTCTTGTAATTCTAACAAGGTAAAAAAAGACTTTGCAGAATGTTTTTATAAAAATGGTTTAATTTTTTTTCACTAAATCTATAGAAAAAGTGTCTGATTCTCCAATATGAAAATATCCTAAAGGAAAATTATTTTCATTAGTGGTGTTTATCATATTTCCTAATAGGGAAGAAGGCACAGATTGAAAAGGTCCGCCTGCATTTTGCCCACTTTGATCTATTAAAACTCGAAAATAGCTGTAATATTCTTTAGTAACACCAGATAGTGTAACAACTAAAGTAGAAGGTAACGCTACTTTTTCCATATCTATATAATACGAAAAATTATATTCCGAGCCGTTTAAGAACTTGTCTTCGATAGTTACATAATTATTAAAACCAAAATTGAATAAATAAAAGTTTTCCTTTGCTCCATCGTCTGTAAATGATGTTTTTAATTCTATTTCGTCACCAGTAAAAAGTGTACGATTACCTTGATTTACATAATTTATAACTGTTGATTTTACTTTTGTAGCTTTTCCTTTGTATGTTTGGTTATTATGAATTACTGTTAGTTCATATTCGATATTATCTTGGGGAATAAAGCTTGAAGTTGGTTTGTAATTTCCATCTAAATTTACATCAGCAAAATTAATAATGGTATTGTCGCTTAAATTTGTTAGAAATACTGTGGCATTTGTAACCACTGGAATTGTTTCATCGAAATAATCTGCAGATAATTTTAATTTCACAATTGTATTTGCAATTACTGGATTTTCATCAAAAAACACTTCAAAAGAAGCATCTATAATTAATTTTGGAGGTATGGTTGGCACATCTATATCAACCACTTTTTCGCAACTAGCAAAAAAGAGAATTAGAGAAAAGAAAATTATTTTTATATTTTTCATCATTATATACTATAGCAATGGACTTAAGTCCATCATTAGAATTTAAAATTATAAGTTATAGAAGGTACAATTCCAAAAATAGAGGTTTGTAGCGCTTCGTTACGCATGGTTTCATCATTTTGTCTAAATGCTAAAGAAGCAGCGTTTTGTCTTCCATATAAATTATAGATTCCGAAAACCCATTCTCCTTGCCATTTTCTATTTTTATTCTTTTTTGGAGTTAATGTTGCAGAAATATCTAATCTATGGTATGCAGGAAGCCTGTCTTCATTTCTACGATTATCATTATAAATAGGCAAGTTTAAACCTTGCACTTCATATTGTCCAACTGGATAATTGGTAGGTTGTCCTGTTTGAAAAACGAAATTACTATTAAAGGTCCACTTTTCGTTTAATTTATAACTTGCATTTATCGAGAAATCGTGTGTTTTATCATAAGGAGTGCTATACCAATTTCCTTGGTTAATGCCAGGTTCATTTGCATTTCTTCCAGCAGTTAATTGTTCAGACCTAGAAAGAGTATAAGCAAGCCATCCTTTAAGTTTTCCTTCATTTTTTTTAAACAAAACTTCCAATCCGTAAGCTCTTGCTTTTCCATTTAAAATAACGGTTTCTATCTCGTTATTTGCAATTAAATTGGCACCATTTATATAATCTATTCTGTTTTTTATATCTTTATAAAACGCTTCAGTTTCCAAAGAATAATTGCCATCTTTTATCGATTTAAAATATCCAACAGCAAATTGATCTAACAGTTGTGGTTGTACATATTTTCCACTTGGCGTCCAAACATCTAAAGGAGTAGGAGAGGCAGTGTTAGAAAGCAAATGTAAATACTGTGCCATTCTATTATAGCTAGCTTTTATAGACGTATTATCATCTAAAGTATAAGACATAGAAAAACGAGGTTCGAAATTGCTAAAACTAGAAATTACATCGCTTCTTTTAAAGTTTTCTGTTCCTGTTGGAGTTGCAGATTCGTATTTTTTAAACTCATTATTATAAATAACAGCTTGGTTGTTTTGGTACGTATTTAATGCATCTTGACCTAACCTTAGAAAGTTGCTAAAACGTACTCCATATTGGAAAGTAAGCTTGTCGCTAATTTTATGTTCTGCTTCTAAATAAGCAGCAAATTCATTCGCATATTTATCGATTAATTTTTCTGGTACAATGCCAGAATCGTCTCTATTTGGAATAATTTCTCCTGGATTGAATTTTATATAAATGTTGTTAACACCATAACTTAGTTTTAATTTTTTGTTTAAATAATGTTTAAAATCGTATTTAAGGTTAAAGTTGGTAATTCCAGAATTCCATTCGAAACCAACAAAATCTAAAATTAATCCATAAAAATAATCCGAATAAATTAAAGATAGGTTAGAGAATAATTTATCAGAAAAAAGATGGTTCCAACGTAAGTTTACGACTGTATTTCCATAAGAATTTACAAAACTATCGTTAATCCCAAAAACGTCTTTTCCAAAATAAGTAGATAGAAAAACATTGTTTTTATTGTTAAATCGATAATTTACTTTGCTATTTAAATCGTAGAAATATGCTTTGTTATCATTATCGAAAAGTGGCAAAAATAAATGTGCATAAGAAGCTCTACCTCCTACTAAAAAAGAGCTTTTTTCTTTTTCTAAAGGACCTTCAATTAATAATCTGCTGGAAACCAGTCCAATTCCTCCAGTAATATTAAAGTTTTTACTGTTTCCTTCTTTTTGATAAATATCTAAAACGGAAGATAATCTTCCTCCATATTTTGCTGGAATGCCTCCTTTGTAGAGTTGTATATCTTTAATTACATCTGGATTAAAAACTGAGAAAAAACCGAATAAATGAGAAGAATTAAAAACTATTGCTTCATCCAATAAAATTAAATTTTGGTCTGCTGCACCACCTCTAACATTAAAGCCAGATGCGCCTTCTCCTGCACTTGTAACTCCAGGTAATAAAATTAACGACTTTATAATATCTGCTTCTCCCAGAACAACAGGAATTTGTTTTATAGTTGCTGCAGTAAGTTTATTCACACTCATTTGAGGTGTTCGAATGTTTAGTTTTTCGATATTACTTTCTATAACAATCTCGTCTAAACTTTCGGTTTCTTCTATAAGTTTAAAGTTTTTTGTTGTTTTTTCTGATAAGCTTATGGTTTCTTGGATTGTGGTATAACCCAAATAACTAACTTGTATTTTGTATTTACCTTCAGGAATAGTTATCGAATAAAAACCATATTCGTTGGTGGTTGTTCCCGCGTTTAAATCTGGAAAATATACAGAAACTCCAATTAAGGTTTCGTTGTTGGAATTGTCGTAAACAGTACCACTGATTGTAATTTTTTCTTGCCCTAAAAAAGTAATGGAACAAAGAAAAAATAGCAAACAAATTTTCTTAAAATGCATTGATTTTTCGTTTAATTATAATGATAATAATTTCAACGAAAATACAACACAAAAATTATAAAGTAACGTTAAAAAGGAATTTCTACTGAATATTAATCGTAGGAAATATCTTCTACTTCAATTTTTTTGTTTTTGATGAAATCGTATAGCGTTAATCTTCTTAACGTATAATAATCTACCCAAAACTTCTCTAGAGAATTTAAATATTGCAATACAGATCTATCTTTTTCAGTTAAAGCCAAGTTTAAATCTGTGATGGTTATTTTACCTAAAAATAAAACTAAAAAAAAGAGTACTTGTAAAAGCACTCTTTATGTTAATAAAATTACAATTTTTTAAACATTTAAAATATTATTAAAAATGGCATTTGGTCTCATTGCATTGTTTGCTAAGACATCATTAGGCTTGTAGTATCCCTGAATATCTACAGCTTTTCCTTGAATTTCATTTAATTCCTCTACAATTTTAGATTCATTCTCAAGCAATTCTTTATATATTTTAGAAAATTCATTACTTAATTCTAAATCTTTCGTTTGATTAGCCAAAGCTTTTGCCCAATATAAAGCTAAATAAAAATGACTTCCTCTATTGTCTAATTCCCCCACTTTTCTAGATGGAGATTTCATGTTGTCTAAGAAAGTATCTGTTGCATCGTCTAAAGTTTCTCCTAAAATAAGTGCTTTCGGGTTGTTTTGCGTAGTTCCTAAATGTTCTAAAGAAACTGCTAAGGCTAAAAATTCTCCTAAAGAATCCCAACGTAAATGGTTTTCTTCTAAAAATTGTTGTACATGTTTTGGAGCCGATCCTCCAGCACCCGTTTCAAATAAACCACCACCATTCATTAAGGGAACAATAGACAGCATTTTTGCAGAAGTACCTACTTCTAAAATTGGGAATAAATCTGTTAAATAATCACGCAATACGTTTCCTGAAACAGAAATGGTATCTTCTCCTTTAATAATTCTATTTAAAGTGAATTCAGTCGCTTCAACAGGAGATAAAATTCGAATATCTAAACCAGAAGTATCGTGATTTGGTAAATATGTATTTACTTTTTTAATAATTTCTGCATCATGTGCTCTGTTTTTATCTAACCAAAAAACAGCTGGCGTTTTAGAAGTTCTTGCTCGTGTTACTGCTAATTTTACCCAGTCTTGTATTGGAGCATCTTTTGTTTGACACATTCTCCAGATATCTCCAGTTTCTACATTGTGTTGCATTAACGTGTTTCCATCTGCATCTACAACCACTACTTTTCCATTTCCAGAAATTTCGAAAGTTTTGTCATGCGAACCATATTCTTCTGCTTTTTGAGCCATTAAACCAACATTAGGAACAGTTCCCATAGTTGTTGGGTCGAAAGCACCGTTCTTTTTACAAAAGTCGATAGTTGCACTATAAATTCCTGCATAAGAACTATCTGGAATTATAGCTTTGGTGTCTTGTAGCTTTCCTGCTGCATTCCACATTTGTCCAGAAGTACGAATCATTGCTGGCATAGAAGCATCGATAATTACATCGCTAGGAACGTGTAAATTGGTAATTCCTTTGTCGGAATTTACCATGGCAACAGCTGGTCTTTTATTGTAAACCTCAGCAATATCTGATAAAATTTCTGTTTTCTTTTCTACAGAAACTTCTTCTAAATTTCTTAATAAGTTTCCAAAACCATTATTTACATCTACACCAATTTCCTCTAAAGTTTTACCGTATTTTTCGAAAATGTCTTTAAAGAAAATACGAACTGCATGTCCAAAAATAATTGGGTCAGAAACCTTCATCATAGTTGCTTTCATGTGTAATGAGAGTAACACATCTTTTTCTTTAGCGTCTGCAATTTCTCTTTCTAAAAAGCTAATTAATGCTTTTTTACTCATTACAGTTGCATCTATAATTTCTCCTTTTAAAAGAGAAAGACGATCTTTTAAAACTGTTTTTTCTCCATTTTCTGCAATATGCTGAATGCTAACTGTTGTTGCTTTCGGTAAAGTAACAGACAATTCGTTGTGTGCAAAATCTCCAGCAGACATTGTTGCTACATGAGTTTTAGAATCTGCAGACCAAGCACCCATAGCATGTGGATTCTTACGAGCGTAGTTTTTTACTGCTTTTGGTGCTCTTCTGTCCGAATTTCCTTCACGTAAAACTGGGTTTACAGCAGAACCTTTTACTTTATTATATAAAGCTAAAATCTTTTTTTCTTCGGCTGTATTCGCTTCTTCAGGATAGTTAGGAATTGCATATCCTAATGCTTGTAATTCTTTAATAGCATCATTTAATTGAGGTACAGATGCACTAATATTTGGTAATTTTATAATGTTTGTATCTGGCAATTTTGCCAAATTACCTAATTGAGCCAAAGCATCTTCCACTTTTTGATCTTCTGTTAAATACTCAGAGAAATTAGCTAAAATTCTTGCTGCTAAAGAAATATCTTTTACTTCGAATTCGATATTAGAAGACTTTGTAAACGCTTCTACAATTGGTAAAAAAGAACGGGTTGCTAAAGCTGGTGCTTCATCTGTTTTCGTGTATATAATCTTAGCTATTTTGCTCATGTAAATTGTGTTTTAAGTAATTGTACTATTGGAATAACTTCCTTAATGAAGAATCATTGTTTTGAAAGCGAGCAAATTTAAGAATTTTTACCGAATTTTTTATTGGTAAAATGTTATTAATTAGTAGGTTTTATTGCAGAATTAATAATTTTTGAAATCGATTTCGTAGAAGTTAAAAATTACACCAAATTAATATTAAAATGTTGTGTAAATAGTTTGAATTATTTTTTCCTCGGATAAAAAAAGAAAATATAAGAATCGCATTGTTACACCTCTATTTTAATATTGAAAATAAATGAATAAGAAACATAATTATTTTGCTACTAATTAAAAATAAAAGCCATATCCAACAATTTCTTGTTACGATATGGCTTCTTCGAAATAGTTTTAAGCAGTGTTTTTGTATAATTACAGAAAACAAATAAAACGAATGTTTTATACCTTCTTAATTTAAGCAAGGTTACTATCTGCTATTTCAGTTTTCGAAACATCCTTAATTTAATAAAAGCATGTTACTTTTGTTAAATTTTTATCAATGTTTCTATTGTTTTCTTTAAATTAAAACTAAAAATTACATTTCAGTGGCTAATTTTAAAATATACGTTATAAATTCTGTGCGTTAAGAAATGAGTTTGCTCTACTAATCTCTTAGTATTTCTAAAATAAACGCAGTTGCCTTTGTTATTTCTTAGAACGTTTCTTTTTTAAACTACCTAATTATAATGATTTAAAATATCTGATTTGAATTTAAAATTACTTTAATTTTCAGAAAAACAATACATAAAGAACGTTACTTTAAGAATTTACTTTTAATTTTTTTTTCAGCTTTTGAAGACTTATAGTTTAATTAATTTGTAAATTATGAAGTAAATATAGTTTCAATTTAAAAGAATGCAAAATTTTTAACCATTTAAAAATCAACATTTTATTAACTGTGGTTATAAACAATTGTTAATTAAAAAAAGCGTTGTGAAAATTCACAACGCTTTTAAATACTTTTATTTGAAAGAGATTATCTTCTTTTTTCAGTAATTCTAGCTTTTTTACCAGTAAGACCTCTAAAGTAGAAAATACGGGCTCTACGTACTTTACCTCTTTTGTTCACTTCGATTTTTTGAATAGAAGGTAAGTTTACAGGGAAAATTCTCTCAACACCTACAGTACCAGACATTTTTCTGATAGTAAAAGTTTCTGATAAACCAGTTCCTCTTCTTTGTATAACAACTCCTCTAAAAAACTGAGTTCTTACTTTTTCTCCCTCTTTAATTTCGTAATACACAGTAATGGTATCACCAGCAGCAAATTCTGCAAATTCTTTTTTTGTTACAAATTCGTCTTGTACAAATTTTATTAAAGCTTCCATATTAAATGTTTATTATTTTGTAAAGCAACATTCACGATTTTTTCGTCAGAGGTTAATTTAGCGGTTGCAAAAGTAGTAATTATTTTTTTGTTGATAAAATTATTTTTAATTTCAAATTATAAATTACTTAAAAAAGCTGCTAATACCTACAAATAAACAGCCTTAAGATTTATTTTCTACATAAAAAACATTAATTTTTATTGTTTTTTTACTTTTTTCTAAAATTCAATCTTAAAAAATTAAGAAGTTTTATCTAATAAATCGGGTCTAATGTTTTTTGTTCTTTCGTATGCTTTTTCACTTCGCCAATCGTCAATTTTTGGAAAATTTCCAGTTAATAAAATCTCTGGAACTTTATTTCCTTCGAAATTGGAAGGTCTCGTATAAACAGGTGGAGATAATAAACCATCCTGAAAAGAATCTGTAAGTGCAGATTGTTCATCGCCAATAACGCCAGGAATTAAACGAACAACTGCATCTACTAAAACTGCTGCAGCCAATTCGCCACCCGTTAACACATACTCTCCAATAGATATTTCTTTGGTAATAAATAGATCTCTAATTCGTTGATCGACACCTTTGTAATGTCCTGTAAGAATTAAAATGTTTTCTTTTAAGGAAAGTGTGTTTGCTGTAGATTGGTTGAGTGTTTTTGCGTCTGGAGTCATATAAATAACTTCGTCATACACTCTTTCTGCTTGTAATTTTCGAATGCAATTTGCAATGGGTTCAATCATTAGTACCATTCCTGCTCCACCACCAAACTGAGTATCGTCAATTTGTTTGTAATTGCCCAAACCATATTCACGTAAATCGTGAATTATAATTTCTGCCAACCCTTTTTCCTTAGCTCTTTTAACAATAGAGTGGTTAAAAGGGCTTTCTAATAAATTGGGGGCTACTGAAATAATATCTATTCGCATGTTACAAATTTAGGCTTTTTAAAATTTTTCACAGTAATTTACTTATTAAAAACGCTATAACTTTTTACAAAGCTATAGCGTTTTTAGATATTTTAAAATAAAAAATTATTGGTGTTTTTTGTAGTATTTGTTTAAAAATGTCATAGGTATTTCATTACCTGCTTGGTGTTGTCCTATAACTGTTTTTACAGCCAATTTATCTTCATAAATTCTCTCTATAAAGTGTTTGGTGGCTTCTGGCAATATGCTAGGTACTGTTAAATTAGAGGATACTTGCATAAAGTCTCCCTGATAAACTAATTGATCTTTAATGATGTAAGCAAATCCCTGCATTTTACAATGTCTGTTTTTTGGATAGTGAAATTGAATTCCGTTGAAAATTTCTCTGTCTTTAATCGTTTTAAACTTAAATTGATTACTTGTTTCTTTAAATTGATCAAAATCTTTTATACCTTCAATAGTAAAAGCATCTGCTATAATTGTTGCGTTTTTATTCGCATATTCTTGAAGACCCGCAATATGATCATTGTGCATATGAGTTACATAAACAAATTTAATTTTTCCTTTCGGAAATTTTTTCTCAATAGTTTCTATTACTTCTTTAGAATATGTATTTGAAACGGGTGCACCTATAACTGTAATAACATTATTTTTAACGACAAAAAGTACGTTTCTTCCTCTTTTAAAGTCTCTTATAATGTAGGTGTTTTTTCCTATTTTAGATAGTTTGTCTTTATTAACAATTGGTTTTTCAAAAGTATATCCTTTAGGGGTAGAAAATTTATTTGCATCTATCTTATCAATTTCTTTAAAAGAATTTATTTTAACTTTAAGAGGTGTTGTTGTTGTGTCTTTATTTTTTACGTAGCTATATTCTGAAGCGTACGAAAAACCTTTGTAAGTCTTAAAGTTTTTAAAAATACGAGATTCAGCACTATTTTTAATTTCTTTTAATTGTATGGGTTGTGTTGAAAAAGTATAAACCAAAGTATCTTTTTTACCATTTTTAGTAATAATGGCATCTAAAGTTTTTGAATCAAATACATAAATTAAAGAATCCTTTGGGGTTTCTAGTAATTTCTTAGCTTCGAAAACACTTAATTTTCTTTGTCCTGTTTTTTGTAAATAATTATATTCTTCTTTGGCATCTAAAGAGGTTATAAAGTTTCCATCCCATATTTTATTTAAACTATAATCAATAGCAGTTGTGTCTTTTACAGCAGTTATAGATTCAAATTCGAAACCACCTGCAACATTGGTTAAACGCTTATTATATGCTTGTTTCCTTTTGCCATCTATTTCTATGATATGGTTTGCTGTTAAACCATCTACATTTTTATAATCATAAACTTGGTAAGGTACAAATCTTGTATTTGTAAAATCTATTGAGTAAGATTGTGGTACTTCTATCTTGTTATAATGTGTAATTAATTGATTTAGTGTAACTTTCTTTTTCTCATTTTTGCATCCTATTAAAATAAATAGGAATATTAATATTGGTATTGCTCTCATAGTTTTTGTTATTTTATAAATTAGTAAGCAATTTTAGTTTTTTTTATTTGAAAAGCAACTTTAATAAAGAAAAAATATGAAAGAAATAGAGAATTTAACACTTATGAAGTTTTTCTCTTTAAATTGCTAGTTCTATTTTTATAATACTTTTTTATTCTCCAAAACTAAGATGAAATAAAGCATCGCCTTTATTTACAATGGGAGTTTGATTCACGCAGAAAATATGACAATTTTCTGGGGCATAAATTTTCTTTTTAAATTCTCCAAATGGGTCTTGGATAATTCCTAAAACTTCTTTTTTCTTTACAAATGCACCATTTCTTACTCTAATTTGAAACATTCCAGAATGTTGTGCTCTAAGCCATTTTGCTTTTTTTACATAAACAGGTGTGGCTCTTACGTTTATTGCTCCTTCAATTAATCCTAAACGAATAAGAACATTTTTGGTTCCATTTACACCTTCGTTTATAACAGTTGGATTTAATTCTTTCGATTTCCCTCCTTCAAATAATAAAATAGTTTTTCCCATTTTATGTAAAGTATCTCTTAAAGATTTTGCAATATTGTTAGAGTAAACAATCATTGGAGGATTAAAAACTTTGGCTAATTCCAGTGCTTTTTCATCATCTTTATTGCAACGAATTTGCGAAATATTATCACGCTCTCCACCACCTGTATGAAAATCGATTACATAATCTACATAAGGTGCAATTTCTTTGGTAAATTGATAGGCAAATTGGCTCGCCAAAGAACCAGTTGCAGAGCCAGGAAACATTCTGTTTAAATCTCTTCCGTCAGGAAATTCTCTGGTTTGAATTAAGTACCCAAAAATGTTAAAAACAGGAATGCAAATAATGGTTCCGTTTTTGGGCTTGTTAATTTCTTGGTTGATTATTTCTCTAATAATACCAACTCCATTGGTTTCATCTCCATGGATTCCTGCCAATAATAAAACTACAGGGCCAGGGTTTGTAGAGCGTTCTATAATTACAGGAACATTTACAGTAGTTCTTGTATGTAATTTGGCTACTTTTAAGTCTAAAACAGTTCGTTTTCCTTTAGGAATTTCTTTTCCTAAAAGAATAAAAGGTTTATTCAACATTTAACTCTAAATAACGGATAATTTCTTTTGCTATATTTTTTCCAGTGGCAACTTCTATTCCTTCTAAACCAGGGGAAGAATTTACCTCTAAAACTAAAGGCCCTTTAGAAGATTGTAGCATATCTACACCTGCAACACCTAGGCCCATTGCTTTTGTCGCTTTTAAAGCTGTTTTTTCTTCTTCGTCTGTCAATTCAATAACATTTGCATTTCCACCTCTATGTAAATTAGAGCGGAATTCGCCTTCTTTTCCTTGACGCTTCATAGCTCCAATTACTTTACCATCTACAACAAATGCTCTAATATCTGCACCACCAGCTTCTTTAATAAACTCTTGTGCAATTACTCTTGCGCCTAAACCATTAAATGCTTCTAAAACAGAAGTGGCTGCATTTTGTGTTTCTGCTAAAACAACTCCTAAACCTTGGGTTCCTTCTAATAATTTTAAAACTAATGGAGTTCCACCAACAGAATCGATAACGTGTTCTACATCTTTTGTGTAATTTGTAAAAACCGTTTTTGGCAAACCTACACCAGCTCTTGCTAAAATTTGTAAACTACTTAATTTGTCTCTCGACCTAGTTAAGGCAATAGAAGAAACTGCTGTAAAAACCTTCATCATTTCGAACTGACGAATTACTGCAGTTCCATAAAATGTTACAGAAGCACCAATTCTTGGAATTATAGCGTCTACATTTTCTAAATATTCTCCTTTATAAAATATTTTTGGAGATCTTTTTTCTATTTCGATATTGCATTTTAAATGATCCACGACTATTACTTCATGTTTCCTCTTTTCTGCAGCTTCTACCAATCTTTTTGTTGAATATAGTTTTGGATTTCTAGATAAAATTACAATTCTCATTAGTTTTTATTTTTTAATTTGTATGATAAATTTTTCTTTATAGTATCTATCACAAATTTTTTATTCAAAAATTTTCTCCCTAATAAAACAGGGAATTTCATGTCTTTACGTTCGCTTAAGGTTAAATAGATTGGAAACGTTTTATTAAAAATTACAATTTCTGTACGAATCATAAAACGTTTTTCGGAAATTCCGTTCGAACTTTTTACAACTTTAGAAGCATAATTTTTAAATGTAAACTCCTTGTTATTGTAAAAAGGATGCTCTGGATCTAATAAAGTAAACTGAATAAAAGGTTCTCCATTTACAGCAATTTCCTTAATATCAGAACAATGTATAGAAGAGGTGTATGCACCAGAATCTATTTTTACATCAATTTCTGAAAGAGATAATTCAGGAAAATCTGCCTTGTCTGAACGACCAATTGTAATTTTCATCAATAAGCTTTAAATTGATTGTAAAGTTATATATAGTTAATGGATTAGCACAATAATTCTACTATAATTTTGCAATTGCGGCTTCTGCACAACGTTCTCCATCCATCGCAGCAGAAACAATGCCACCTGCATAACCACCACCTTCGCCACAAGGAAACAATCCTTCGATTTCTGTATGTTCTAAATTTTCTTTTCTTGGGATATTTATTGGAGATGATGTTCTAGATTCCACACCTACAATATTGGCTTCATTTGTAAAATAACCATGCATTTTTTTGCCAAATTCAGGAAAACCTTTTCGCAATCTACTTCCAATAATTTTCGGTAAAAGAGAGTGTAGTGGAGCCGATTTTAAGCCTGGTTGATATGAGGTTTCATTTACATCTGATGAAAGTTTTCCCTCTACAAAATCTACCAATCTTTGTGCAGGTGCTGTTTGTGTTCTTCCACCAGCGTAAAAAGCAATTTTCTCTAAATCTTTTTGAAATTCTAAGCCTTTTAATTCGCCAAATTTCTCGTATTTTTTAAAATCTCGATTAATATCTAATTCTACAACAATGCCTGAGTTTGCAAACTTATTATTTCTTCTACTTGGCGACATTCCATTTACAACAACTTCGCCATTTGCAGTAGCTGCAGGAACGATAAAACCTCCTGGACACATACAAAAAGAATAAACACCTCTATTATTTACCTGATTTACCAAGCTATAAGCTGCAGCTGGTAATAATTCGTCTCTTTCGCCTGAACAGTTGTATTGAATTTGATCAATAATTTCTTGAGGATGCTCCACACGAACGCCCATTGCAAAAGATTTTGCTTTTATTGCAATTTCTTTTTTATGCAATAATTCGTATATATCTCTGGCTGAATGTCCTGTTGCTAAAATAACTGCATTCACAGTTATTTCTTGGCCATTTTGAAGTTGAATTGATTGTAGTTTATTATTTTTAATTACAAAATTAGTTACTTTGGTTTTAAAATGAATTTCGCCACCAAATTTTAAAATGTTTTCACGAATATTTTGGATGATTTTTGGTAATTTATTGGTTCCAATATGAGGATGTGCATCAATTAAAATTTGCTCTGTAGCTCCATGAAACACCAAATTTTCGAAAATTCTACGCACATCTCCACGTTTTAAAGAACGTGTGTACAGTTTTCCATCAGAATACGTTCCTGCTCCACCTTCACCAAAACAATAATTAGAATCTTCGTTTACAAAATGGTCTTGATTAATTGCCTTTAAATCTCTACGTCTATCTTGCACATTTTTTCCTCGTTCTAAAACCACAGGTTTGTAGCCTAATTCTATACAACGCAAAGCAGCATACATTCCTGCAGGACCAAAACCAATGATATGAACTTCTTTTGCCTTGGAAACATCTTTATATTCGAAAATATAATCCGATTTTTCTGGAATTTGTTCGTTAATATAAACAGCAACTTTATAGTTAAGTATGATGTTTTTTTTACGAGCATCAATAGATTTTCGTAAGATTTTTACGGCAGAAATTTTATTTTTATCAATTCCTAATTGTTTAGAAGCTTTGTAAAGTAAAATATTTTCTTTGCGTTCTTCTATTAAATTAACACGAAGCTGAATTTCTTTAACCATTTTGCAAAAGTAATTAAATTTAAAATGATTTCAGGGAAGGTTTTTTGTTACAGTTTGAAGACTAACTAACGTGTTGATTATGAGGTTGAAGATTGAATTAAGAGATATGAATTTTATAGAGAGCAATTCATTAAATATTTTACGCTTACACAAGAATAATTTTTATAGCTTAATATTTAATCCTATATTTAAAGAGTGTATAAATTGAATTTTCGAAGTAAAAATACAATCACTTCTGTAAGTAATAAATGGGCTAAATCGTTTGTTAGAATTCGGTTCCCAGCCTAAATTAGACGTAAACCCAACAACATTTTCAGAAAGGTCGCCAAAATTAAAATAGCCAACAGTACCTGCAGACATGTTAAACCAATTAAATAATTTTTGTTCAATAATTATTCCAGCTGAATAAAAGATTTTATTTGTTTTATGGTTTCGAAAACGAGATATTTCCATTCCATAAGCTTTGTTGCTACCAGCTTTTAATAATGTTCTAATACCGAAAGAAGAAATTACATTATTATTTAACAAACCAATATTGGCATTAGGTCTTAATAAAATATAATTCTCTCGAAACGTTTTTTCACTAGTTTTATTATTAAATGTCTGAGCAGAAATTTGAGTCGCTTTTAATAGCAAAATTGTAATAACACAATAGCGCAAAATATTTTTTTTCATAACATTTTTTTTAAAGGTATTAACTTTAATTTCTTCTTAACTATTTATATTAGTGTTTACAGAAGCGAGTTTGATATTAATAGCGAAGTTATATTTTTTTAAGTTTAGAAACAAATTAAATTCATTGGCACTTTATCATTCTATCATTTCCAAACAAATCTTTTTTCAATTCGATGTTTTTAAAACCTTCTTGACGTAACATTGCAACAGTTTCTTTTCCTAAATATTGGTTGATTTCAAAAAATAAAATTCCGTTTTTGGTAAGATGTTTTTTTGCTAAATGGGCTATTTTATTATAGAAAATTAATGGGTTTTTATTATCTACAAATAAGGCAAGATGAGGTTCGTTTTTTAAGACATTATTTTTTATCTCTACCTTTTCTAATTCTCGAACATAAGGTGGATTGGAAACAATAATGTCGAATTTTTTATAATTACTTTGTTCTAAAGTTTTATTTAAAAGAGTTTTCGACTGTGCTCGAACTGACAGGTTATTTAGGTTTTCGGCTTGTAAAATATCCAATTCAAAAAAATCAACTTCAGCATTATTTAAAATTGCATTTTTTTTTTGCAATTTTTAAAGCTTCTACAGAAATGTCAATCGCAGAAATTGTTGCGTTTTGTAAGTTTTTAGCCAAAGAAATAGGAATACAACCAGTTCCTGTTCCAATATCTAAAATAGAAAGAGTATTATCTTGATTCTTAATACTTAATTTTTGATACTCTTTTAAAATCCATTCCACTAATTCTTCTGTTTCTGGTCTTGGAATTAGCGTATTTTTATCAACATAAAAAGGCAAACCGTAAAATGCTGTTTTTCCGAGAATATACTGGATCGGTTCTTCGTTTTTTAATCTTCCGATAATGGTTTTAATTTCTTCAAAAATAAGATCATCAATCTTAAAATTGGGTTTTAAAACGGTGTCAATTCTCTGTAAATTTAGTTTTTCTTCTATAATAATCGAGAAAAAGGAATCTATTTCTGTATTTGGATAAATGGTAGAAAGTGCTTCCGAAAAATATATTTTTAATTCTTTAAGTGTCATAAACTCTATAATAAAGGGCTAAAAAAACGACACAATCGCTCTAAGGTTTTTTGAGTTTTAGAACGGTTTAAGAAAGTTTCTAAATCTATTTTATTGGCTAAATCTTTGCGCTTGTTAAACTCTTCTCTAATTTGCGAAGTTATTTCCTCATCAAAAATAATGGCGTTTAACTCGTAGTTGTGCTCAAAGCTTCTACAATCGAAATTTGTAGAACCTACAGAAGCAATTTCATCATCAATAAAAATTACTTTACTGTGCGAAAAATCGTCTCTTAAATAAATGTTTACACCTGCTTTCATTAAATCTTCGAAATAAGAATACATGCTATAAGTGGCAGTTTTAGAATCGCCCTTTTTGGGTAATAATAAAGTAACTTTTACACCACTTAAAGCAGCAATTTTAAATGCTTCTAAAATTGAAAATGTAGGAATAAAATAAGGATTCATTACACAAATGCTGTTCTCTGCCAAGTTAATAAAGCTTAAATATTGTTGCATAACTACAGATTGTTCGTAATCTGGACCACTGGAAACAATATGTATTTTAGTATCGGATTCTATGGAACAAGTTTCCATATATTTCTCTTTTTTACTTAAATCTTCATCAGTTGCATAAAAATAATCTTTCATAAAAGATTTGTGCAAACTACATACAGCATCGCCTTCGATTTTTATATGTGCATCTTCCCAAATACCTAATTCAGTATCTTCTGTAATGTATTCATCAGAAATATTTACACCACCAGTAAACCCAATATTGTTATCGATTACTGCTATTTTTCGATGATTTCTAAAGTTTAAGGTGAACAAAAATGTTCCGAGTTTTAATGCCATTTCTGGGTAAAGATGGCAACCAGCATCTTTTAACTCCTTTTTTACACTTTTACTTAAATAATAACTTCCAATGGCATCGTATAAGATTCTTACTTCAACATTTTCTTTTCTTTTTTGAAGTAATAATTTTTTAATATCGGTAAACATTTCTCCATTTTCAATAATATAATATTGCAAATGAATAAAGTGTTTTGCATTTTTTATTGCTTTGGAAAGCGATTCGAAAGTTTCTTTTCCGTTTTTTAAAACAGTTACTCTATTTTTTGTGTTTAAAGGAATATTGGTATTGTTATAAACTAAAGACGATATTTTTTTTGCTTTTATAGAATCCAAAGCATTTAAATGTCTTTCCTTTTTATCTTCGAAAGATTTTTTAATATAATTTTTACGTTTTTTAGTTTCTTTCAGCTCAAAAAACTTTAATTTTCTTCTGTTAATTCCGAACATCGTAAAGGCAAAAACTCCAATAAAAGGGAAGAAGAAAGTAATTAAAATCCAACTTAAAGACTTCGATGGTTTTACTCCAAAATATAGAATATTATAAAACGCCCAACTAAATAAAAGGAAGTGAACTACCGAAAGAACGTAGTAAATAGCCATGTTTTTTCTTTAAATTTTCTTAAGCATCCATACATTACACGAATAATGGCCAGTGTTTCCCATTGGTTTTTCCAAATTTACAAAACCATTTCTTTTGTATAATTTGGTAGCAGCTTCCATATATGGCATAGTTTCTAAATAACAACTTTCGAACCCATTTTCTTTGGCTTTTTGTAAACATTTGGTAATTAATTTGCTTCCTAAACCAATGCCTCTCGCAATTGGCAAAAAATACATTTTTTGAAGCTCGCAAATGTTTTCTTTACTATTGTTTAATTGTGCAATTCCTGCACCTCCAACAACTTTGTTATTGTACTCTACCACAAAATAAGCACTTTTTTCTTTTTTAAAATTCTCGAACATATGATCAGTCGCTTTATCTTCGTAAGCAGTACCAATTTTTGGAGCACCCATTTCTAAAATTGCACTTCTAATAACAGTGGCAAGTTGTGGGTTGTCAATAGGTTTTATTTCTCTTATGATAAAATCTTTAATTGTCATTTATTACCTTATTTTTGCAAGAGCAAGTTACCTATTTTTTTAGAATTTTAAGATGAAAAAACTACTATATTTTACAAGTTTACTTCTTTTATTAATTGGATGTTCTGTACAAAAAGAACCCGTTTTTATAAAAGTGGATAATGTAAAAATCCTCAGTTTTGCAGGAGACACAATCAAGCTAAAAGCAGATGCTTTTTTTGAAAACCCAAATGATGTGAGTGGTAAAATTACCACAGACGATATTAAGGTCTTTGTAAATGAAGTAGAGGTAGCAGAGGTTTTTTCTAAAGAATTTAAAGTGCCAGCAAGAAACGAATTTTCCATTCCTTTAATTGCACACATTCCTACCAAAAAGTTTTTAAATACTAATAAAAGTGGTGTTTTAGAAGGTTTGTTAAATTCTTTAATTTCGAATAAGGTAAATGTAAGAATTAAAGGAAAATTAGAATATGTTGTTTTTGGTTTTACTAGAGAATTTTTAGTGGATAAAAAACAGGAAATAAAATTTTAAACAGAACTCGTTTCAATTTTTCTAATAAAAAAGTTTATGAACCACGAATTTTACATAAAACGCTGTTTGCAAATTGCCAAAAATGGTATTGGAACCTCGCGTCCAAACCCATCTGTTGGTGCTGTAATTGTTTATAAAGATAAAATTATTGGCGAAGGATTTACGTCTAATTATGGAGGAAACCATGCAGAGGTAAATGCAATTAATACTGTTAAAAATCCAAAACTTTTAGAAAAAGCAACTATTTATGTGACTTTAGAACCTTGTTCGCATTTTGGAAAAACACCACCTTGTGCAGATTTAATTGTAAAAAACAAACTTAAAAACGTAGTTATTGGTTGTGTAGATAGTAATCGTTTGGTTTCAGGAAAAGGAATTGAGCGTCTTAAAAAAGCAGGAATAAATGTGGTGGTTGGAGTTTTAGAGAAGGAATGTAGAGAACATCACAAACGTTTTTTTACGGTTCAAGAAAAAAAACGACCTTATATTGTATTAAAATGGGCAGAAACGAAAGATGGTTTTGTTTACCCTGAACTTGTTTCAGGGTCTCAAGAACTTGTTTCAGAGTCTCAGGAATCTATTTCAAGTTTTGTTAAAAATAACGCTCCAATTTGGATTTCCAACAAATTCTCCCAACAATTAGTCCATAAATTACGTAGTAAAGAACATGCGATTTTAGTGGGTACAAATACAGTTTTGGCAGACAACCCAAAACTAAATGTTAGAAGTTGGTTTGGAGAAAATCCAATTAGAATTGTTTTGGATAGGAGTTTAAGAATTCCTAAAAATGCAACTATTTTAGACGGAAGTGTAAAAACAATTGTACTTCATAGCAAGGGGTTTCAGCCCCTCGAAAATAATGATATTATTATTTTCGAAGAAATTAATTTCTCTAAAAACGTTGCAAAACAAATTTGTAACGTTTTGCAGAAACACAACATTCAATCTTTAATTGTAGAAGGAGGTACACAAACTTTGCAAACATTTATAAATGAAAATTTATGGGACGAAGCTATGGTTTTTATTGGAGATACCAATTTCGAAAAAGGAATTAAAGCACCAAAATTAAAAGCAAATAAAGTAAGCGAACAAAACATTAAAAACGATGTTTTAAAAATATATAAGAATGATTAAAAACATCATCTTCGATTTTGGAGATATTTTTATCAATTTAGATAAAATGGCGACTTACAAAGCCATGGCAAAATTAGGCGTAACTGAGATTACTGAAGAAATGATGGAGGTTTACCATCGATATGAAAAAGGATTAATGTCTACAGAAGGTTTTATCAAGTTTTTTCATGATAAATTTAATATTCCAAAAAATAATTTAGTACATGCTTGGAATGCGATTCTGTTAGATTTTCCAAAAGAGAGGTTATCGTTTTTGCAAGAATTAGCAGCTAGCAAAAAATACCGATTATTTTTATTGAGTAACACAAACGATTTGCACATAAAATGGGTTCAAAATAGTTTGGGAGCACAATTTTATAATGATTTTAAAAATGCTTTTGAGCAATTTTATTTGTCACATGAAATTAATTTTAGAAAGCCAGATACCAATATTTACGAGTTTGTTTTAAAAGAAAATTCTTTAAAAGCAGCAGAAACTTTGTTTGTAGACGATTTGGAGGAAAATACGATTTCAGCAAATAGCCTAGGAATTCATACGTGGAATTTAATTCCGAATGTGGATGATGTTACCGAACTTTTCGAGAAAAACAAGCAACTTTTATAATGTATTTAGTACTAAGTATACTTTTTTCGACAGGTTTATTTGTTATTTTTAAATATTTTGGCATTTACAAAGTAGATGTT
Organism: Polaribacter cellanae; assembly: GCF_017569185.1. Taxonomy (NCBI): domain Bacteria; kingdom Pseudomonadati; phylum Bacteroidota; class Flavobacteriia; order Flavobacteriales; family Flavobacteriaceae; genus Polaribacter; species Polaribacter cellanae. The sequence goes on from NZ_CP071869.1 coordinate 4,141,109, forward strand.
TTAAAAGCAATTTTCGTTAACTATATTGTTGCTTTTTCCATGGGTTTTTTATTGGCAGAAAGAAAAATACCAATTGCAGAAATTTATTTAGAACCTTGGTTTTCAGGCGCTTTAATTTTAGGTGCTTTATTTATTGCTATCTTTTTTGTAATGGCTATGACTGCACAGAAAAACGGCGTTTCAGTAACTTCTATAGCAGGAAAAATGTCTGTGGTAGTTCCTGTTTTTTTTGGAATTATTTTATATAACGAATCTGTTACTTTTTTAAAAATAGTAGGAATAATTATTGCTTTAGTGGCGGTTTATTTATCTTCCGTAAAAGAAGAAAAATCAAACAAAAAAGGAACTTTATTATTCCCCATTTTATTGTTTTTAGGTTCTGGAACCATAGATACTTTAATAAAATATGTGCAAACGAATCATGTCTCACAACAAGATATCTCTATTTTTTCTGGAAGTTTATTCGGAATTGCAGCTTTTTTTGGTTTTCTAATTTTAGTTTTTAAAGCCATCAAAAAAAGAGAGTCTTTTGGTGTGAAAAATATAATTGCAGGAATTATTTTGGGAGTTCCCAATTATTATTCAATTATTTTTTTAATTAAAGCGTTGCAAGACAAAAATTTCGAAAGTTCTGTTTTGTTTACGGTTAATAATGTTGGAATTGTAATTTTATCAACTTTAATAGGTTTGTTGTTGTTTAAAGAGAAATTCAGCTTAAAAAATAAAATAGGAGTTGCGTTGGCAGTTTTAGGTATTGTTTTGGTAACTATTGCTTAGTTCTTTAGGGTTTAAAGTTTCAAAAGTTCAAAGTAAACTGGTTAAACAACTGGTAAAGTTTATAAAACTTACTATTTTTAAGAATTTATAGATTTAAAATGAAAAAAGACGCATATAAAACCATCGAAAAACCCTCTAAAGAAACACTTTTTAAAGAAAAAGGAAGTAAGTTTTTTGGCTATGCTTTTCCTGTTTTTTCTGAAGATGATGTAAAAGAATGCTTGGAAGAATTGAAGAAAAAACACCATGCTGCTCGTCATTTTTGTTATGCCTATCAAATAGGAATAGAGAACATTCAATACAGAGCAAACGACGATGGCGAACCTAATAATTCTGCAGGTTTGCCTATTTATGGGCAAATTAAGTCTTTTAAAGTTACCAATATTTTAATCGTTTCTGTCCGTTATTTTGGTGGCACAAAATTAGGAGTTGGTGGATTAATATCAGCATATAAAACATCTGCACAATTGGCTTTGGAAGCTTCAGAAATTATAGAAAAAACAATTGATATTTATTATTTATTAAAGTTTAATTACGATTTAATGAATCCTGTTATGAGGATTATCAAAGAGAAAAATATTGAAATTGTAAATCAGAAATTAGAAATGGATTGCGAATACACGATTTCTGTAAGAAAAAATGATGCAGCAACTATTTATACTATTTTTGATACTTTGTATAAAGTAGAGGTGAAGGAGTTGGAGTAAGGTTGTTAAAACCCCAAACTTTCCAACAAATAATCAGGACATTTTGTCGGTTTCATGGTTTTGGAATTTATAAAAGCTAAAACCGAATTTCCTGTACAAACGATTTCATTATTTTGATTTTTAATTTCATAATCAAATTCAATTTTAACCATTGGTTTTTTTTTCAAGAAAGTGGTAATTGTAAGAATATCGTCATACAATGCCGATTTTATAAAATTACATTTTAATGAAATTACAGGTAGCATTATTCCACTGTTTTCCATATCTTTGTATGTAACCCCTAGATTACGAAGCCATTCCGTTCTTCCTAATTCGAAAAATTGAGCATAATTTCCGTGATAAACCACGCCCATTTGATCTGTTTCCGAATATCGAACTCTGGTTTTTGTTGATGAATTTTTCAATACGTTTAGACAATTTAGTTTTGAGTATTTTACGTAAAAAATAATTAATAATCAATAGCAATTTGATTTTTTTATACTGAAATTTATTCACACTTTTGTATAACCTTAGAAAAGGGGAAATTTCTAACCCCTAAATAATTATTAATTAAAGAAACTACATTACTTAGA